>CAYYLA010000012.1:0-20292 GCA_964441785.1 uncultured Candidatus Cloacimonadota bacterium
ACCCCGGCTATCTCTTTTTCAAATTTCTGATTATATTTCTCAATAAAAGCATATATAAGAGCTGGAATATCATCTCCTCGCTCCTGCAGTGATGGCAGTTGCAAATGGAAAACACTTAAGCGATACAACAGATCCTGACGGAAATCTCCCTGTTCTACCATTGCTTCAAGATCTCGATTAGTTGCTGCTATTATGCGCATCTTTACATCATGACTTTCAATCGATCCCAGGGGTGTAATCTTGCGCTCCTGCAAAACCCTTAAAACTTTGGGCTGAAGAGTTACTGGCATCTCCCCAATCTCATCCAAAAATAATACGCCTTCTCCAGCAGCTTCAAAAAGTCCTTTTTTATCTTTGTCTGCTCCAGTAAATGCTCCCTTCTTATATCCAAACAATTCACTTTCCAACAATTGTTCTGGTATTGCAGCACAATTTACAGCAATAAATGGCTGCTTTGAATCATACTCCTCATGTATGGCTCTGGCTATCAACTCCTTTCCAGTTCCTGTTTCACCACTTATCAAAACATTTATGTTATGCTTAGACACTATACGAACCTGCTCAAATATATCCAGCATCGCTTTTGAATTACCAATTATCCCATGAAATGATCCCGAAATATCCCGGTAACGCCCTCTCTCCGCCAAACGTTTCTTTAACTCCAATTGTTCTAATTGTATTCTACTTTGATTAAAAATCACCTCAAGAAACACCCTGTCACCCGCATTGAATTCCTGTTCCGATCCTGTATCCGAATAAAACACACCCTTCACTTCACTATCAATGATCAGAGGATAACAAACGGCACTGCGCAACCCCAAACCAAATATACTGGAATTCATATTACCTGCTATCTCTTCCTGAAGATTTTGGTAGAAATTTAACGTTCCCTTCTCAATAGCATCTTCCAAAACAGTTTTACTCACAGCGATTTCATGGTTGGATAATTCACCGTTTCTGCCAAAAGCTTTATAAACCTCCAACTCTTTTGATTTCCCTTTAAAGTAGACAGCTCGTTCCATTTTCCCAATTCTTAAAAGACTATTAATTGTTTGAATTAAGACCTCATCCTGTTCTCCACTCCGCACGATAGTATCGATAATGTTCCAGACAAGTTCTATATCTCCCACGGCCCTATCATTTATCTGCAATAGAATGGGGTTTGCCCCACTTAATTTTAAGTTTTGTTTGATTTCTTCAAGGAAATCACATTTATTCCCAAAATAATCTATCAAATTGGATGCCATTACCACCAGTTGGAAAATCCTATCCCTGATCATTAAATCTTTCATCTTAACTATAATACCATTCACATTATTCGAAAGCACCATTCGGTAAAACCTGGATTTTTCTGACACTTCACAAATCTCTATGGCTGAGATATAATCCTTTCTCTTCAACGCCAGCCAGAAAGCTGCGTCTTGCACTTCAGGTGAGTTTACATCACTTACCTGTTCCAATAATTCTTCCAATGATCGACGCAGCTTTAGCGATGTCTGCCCGGACATTACATAAACAGCCATCGCACCCTCTACAACCGCACACGCCAATTGCTTATTTTCAAGAATATGCTTATTGTTCAGAATACCAATTAAAATCTCCTCATAATCCTCTACATCACCCCGGGCAGACCTCGCCATAGCCGAAAGAAGCAGCGCCTGAATTTGATAAGCATGTTTACCCTTCTTTTCTGCGCTTTCGGCTACCTGGCTGGCGAAATATTCAGCTTTTTGCCACTGACCCTGTTGAAGACTAACATCTGCCAGATTCAGCAGGGAGATTATTTTCCAATTATCTACATTATGGTCTTCTGCAAATGCATGAACATCCCTGAAAATTCGACCGGCCCGACCCAAATCGTCCATTTGGTAAAGTGTAAAACCAATATTATTCATTGTTCTCAAATACTTCTTATCCTCACCAGCCTTCTTGAAAATTTCTGCTGCTTGTTGCATATCCCTAAGTGCATCATCAAGCAACCCTTTTTCACTTACAACCACTGCTCTATCCGCCAACACGACAGCCTTTTCTAAACCATCCAGATGATCAATCAGATTACTGTAACATCTTATTGACTCATCATGAAATCCTATTTTTCTAAGTAAAAACGCTTTTCGCCTCTCAAGTTTAAAATCCTCCTCCAACTTCATGAATGCTTCAATATAATTAGTAAAATCCAACGCCGATAAAAATAGCTCATTTTTGATAAGTATGGCAATATATTTGAGAATATATCCCGGGATTTCTTTAATCCTTCCCAGATATTTTGCACCAAAAATGGCTGTTCTATAATCCTCTTGTTCTAATGCAGAACCAACTATTTTTCGAATTATCTCCTCATCAACATCTACTTTTTTATTCTTTGTTGGAATTATTCTACCATTTTCGAAAACGATTAATTCATTTTTCAGCAGTGCAAGAACATTATGTTCCCAATCATCAGAGATTAATTCAACAATATTAAACGATAATCCCAATGGGAAAATGGATACAATATCAGCAAAACCCTGATCAATTTCTGTGTTATAATCTAAAGCGATAAGTCGATGAATATCAGCTGGTGTATTTCCGCTCAGACCTTTTATTAGATTCCTTGAAATACCATAACTTTTCGCTATATCACGCAACTCTCCATACTCAACGATGGTGGGCAAACAATCATCATCAACGATTAGTTGAATTATATTCTCAGCATTTTTTAATGTACTAAACAGATGACTTCTTTTCCGCTTTTTACTCAATAACATTAGAATTTTCTTATCAGGTTTATCCACATATTTCCGCAGAAGTTCTGATTCATTTTCAATACCATTTCCACGAAGATATTGATCACTTTTTCGAACATATTCTTCTTCATCCAATATCAACATTTCAAGATTATTACTCTCAGAATTTATCTGACATAACTGGGCAATATGATGTGGTTCATCCGAAGGATTTACAATAATTATCCTATTAGTATATAGTTGTTCAGCCAGTTCTATCTGCCTTCCGAATACAACATTTTTCAGCAATTTAACATCACTTTTCCAGGCAGGATTAAGCAATCTTATAACAGCAACTATTTCTTTTCTTTTTTGGGATGAGAACTCAAGCATTGACTTTGCAATTTCATCATCGATTTTATCACAATATTGTTTCCATTTTTTTTCATTTGTTATAAGAGAAATATATTCATCATTATCAAGTTTTTTACCAGGCAATTCCAATCCTAATAAGAGCAATCTTATACAACCAAGGGAGAAGGTATCAGTAGCAATTGAATTCGATTTAAACCTTATTTTCTCAGGAGCAGCAAAATTAGGAGTACCCCTGAATTTTTTATCATTATAGCCATCTATCGTAGCATAACCCAAATCTATTAAAACAGGTTCATTATTCACCACCATGATATTATCCGGTTTAATATCATTAATTACTATACCAAGATTATGAATATTCTGAACAATAATCAATATCTTCATAAAGAAATCGTCTGGGTCAGATGGGATATATTTTGAAAGGGGCACCCCATCAAGATATTCAATAATTAATTGTGGTTTTTCTTTAATTTCTAATCCAAGCGCTCTTACTACACCTGTTTGAGCAACTCGTTTTAATAATAGATATTCCCGACGAGCTTCATTTATTAAGCCAGATTTAAACTCTTTTACAACAACGTGTTCATTTTCTTTTTCAGCAAGAAATACCTGTGAATTCGCTCCTTCACCAATTTGTTTTATTATTTTAATCATTATTCACCTTGATATACATTAATGTTTTATCATCTTTTGAACCTTTAATTTCTGCTCTTTTGCATATCTCTTTGTAAGCTAGGTCAAAGGAATTAAATTCTAATATTGTTATCATATCGTCCAAATTCAGATAATCCGAAATCCCATCAGTAGCTAATATAAATCCGGTATTGATGTTTATTTTACCAGATCTGAGAATAACCTCAATTTCATTGTCCTGGCCCAATGAATGCATCAGAACATTTTTTTCAAAATGGGAAAGTTTATCACCCTCCTTTACCTGCCCCTTTTTCAATTTCTCATTAAATAAAGTCTGATCCTCAGTTAATAATCCAGGATTATCACCAACTATGTAAATCCTGCTATCCCCGGTATGAATTAGGTACCAATCATCATTGTTAATCATCAAAACTGAAGCGGTAGTTACAAACATATCATCCTCAGACATTAATCTTAATTTGCGATTGATCCTGTTGAATTCAAAGAACAACCACTCTGCTGGATTTGCAATAGGATAATTATTTTGATAATCCTCATTTAACAAAGAACCACTGATTCTACTTGCATCAGCACCCTTGATCAAACTATTAACCCCATCAAAAACGCCAAAAATACCCTGCATGATTTGATCATTCATTAGCTCTGCAACAAAATAGTCACAGTTCTGTGAATGTTCTCCTGCTGATGTTTTAACCTCTACTTTGATTTCCATAAACACCTCACAATGTAACAGATATGATACAGACATAAGGTGTCAATTTTGTTTTACTTTAACTGATGTAATTTTGATCTTTACTGAGACTTAATTATAGAAATGTTTTTAATTACCTCTTTGAACGTGGCATAAGTTCATAGGGGATTTTGCTAAGAACAGTAAATCACAATAATTTCTATACTCAACATTTCCTTAGCCATAAGCTATGTTTTAACCGTTGATTTATTTTTTTATTGATTAAACTAATAATTGATATATAATTTTGATAAACTAATTGAAAGGAGACATTATGGACAAAGAGAATATTGAAAACACAGTAAATTCTGATCTTGTTGTAATATCAGAAATACTACCAGATAAATTAATTATTATACCTATCCTACATCGACCTGTGTTTCCAGGAATAATGGTGCCCCTTACTTTTACAGGCGATCATTTTATCAAAGCAATTGAAACAGCAAATGAGTCGGAAAATCGAGTGTTTGGAGTTGTGTTTGTTAAAAAGAAGAACAATCGGGACATCTTTAAATCAGATTTCTTCCCAGTCGGTACAGTAATGAAAATAATCAAAATCAATTATATTGCAGATAATACAATTCAGGTTTTCGCTCAAGGATTAGAACGTTTCAGCAAATTATCCCTAGCATGGGAACGGCCACTTCTCAGATGGAAGGTGAAATATCATTATGAGAAAAAAGTTAAGCCGGATGACGAGTTAAAGGCCTATGCCATGTCTATCATGTCATCACTTAAAGAATTACTCAAAAACAATACCTTATTCCAGGAGCAGTTAAAAATAATTATGACCCAGATCTCTTATGAGAACCCTGGTCATCTGTTGGATATGGTTGCATCAATTCTAAACTCACACCCCAGAAAACTTCAGGAAGTTCTGGAAACTTTTGAATTGGTTCCCAGAAGTGAACGTGTTTTAATCCTACTTAAAGAAGAGATTGAACTTTCTCATATCCAAGCAGATATCGAAAAACAGATCGAGGAAAAGGTATCAAAACAACAAAAAGAATTCTTCCTGAGAGAACAATTGAAAGTTATCAAAAAAGAGCTTGGATTGGAGAAAGATGATTCAACAGCTGAAATCGATAAAATTGAGAAACGAATTGAAGGTTTAAAATTAAGTGAAGAGGCTGCTGCAGTTATTGAAGAAGAATTAAATAAGTTACGAATTCTTGGGCCTTCTTCTCCTGAATTTCACGTTACACGATCCTATCTTAATGCTTTAACAGAATTGCCCTGGGGCATCTTCTCTGATGACAGATTGGATATTAAAAAAGTTCGCGAAATCCTTGATGAAGATCATTATGGATTACAGGATGTGAAAACATTGATTCTTGAGTTTATGGGAACTATCATAAAACGCGGTAAAGTAGCCGGATCAATACTTTGTTTGGTCGGACCTCCCGGGGTTGGGAAAACATCAATCGGTAAATCTATAGCACGATCTTTAAATCGAGAATTTTACCGATTTTCATTAGGGGGCATGCGCGATGAAGCTGAAATTAAAGGACATCGCAGGACCTATATCGGAGCAATGCCAGGAAAATTGATTCAGAGTCTAAAACGAACCGGAACATCAAATCCTGTGATCATGCTTGATGAAATAGATAAAATTGGGAAAAGTTTTATGGGTGATCCCGCTTCTGCCTTATTGGAAGTATTGGATCCGGAACAGAACAGGGATTTCCTGGATCATTACCTTGATGTGCGATTTGATTTATCCAATATCCTCTTCGTCACAACAGCCAATCAACTGGATACAATACCCCGCCCCTTATTAGACAGAATGGAAATTATTAAACTTCCTGGATACATTTTGGAGGAAAAAATTGAGATTGCAAAACGCTATCTAATCCCTCGTCAGAGAGAGCGTCACGGTTTGCTGACAAAAGATATAAAATTAAGTGATAAAGCACTACGATTGATGGTAGATCAATATGCCAGGGAAGCAGGTGTACGTAACTTGGAAAATCAGATAAAAAAGATTATGCGTAAAGTAACTTTGAAGCAGGCAGAAGGTGATGTAACTAAAGTATCTGTTACTGGAAGAAACCTGGAAGAATATCTTGGTAAACCAATCTTCATAACCGAGGATCTATATCAGAAGAAAATTCCGGGTGTTACGTTAGGACTCGCCTGGACCTCTCTGGGAGGAACAACACTTTATATCGAAGCTTCTGCTATCCGAGGTAAAACTGGCGGTTTCAGACAAACAGGGCAACTGGGTAAAGTGATGCTGGAATCATCTCAGATCGCTTTCTCCTACGTACGATCTTTGTTATGTTCTGATGATAAATTAAAGCATTTCTTTGATGAACATTTTATCCATCTACACGTTCCAGAAGGAGCAACCCCTAAAGATGGACCATCTGCAGGTATTACAATGGCTCTTGCCCTCTACTCCCTTGCAATTAAAAAAGCTGTGAAGAAAAAGATTGCCATGACAGGTGAGTTAACTCTTACGGGAAAAGTCCTGCCAATTGGGGGTATAAAAGAAAAAACCATTGCTGCAAGAAGAGTCGGTGTATTTGAACTTATCTTTCCAATTGCAAATAAGCGAGATTTCGAGGCATTACCGGACTATATTAGAGATGGTATAACAGCCCATTTTGTTGATTATTTTAAGGATGTAATAGAGATAGTATTTTAGACTATCAATTGTCATAATTACAATAATTTCAGAAACTTACCAACCCGACTCGGGTTAACCCGAGTCGGGTTATTGGTTTAAGTGTAAAGTTAGTGACAGTGGGCATTAACGTAGATTAATGTTTCATAATAACAAATTGAATTATTAGCCAACGTCTTTTGATAGATAGGGATTAGGGATTTCCATAATTATTCTTGAAAAACCCGAGTCGGGTTTTCTTTTTTTTAGTTATTGAAAAATGCTAAACCTTTTCAATTGACATCAATTATAAATATTTGCTTAAAGTTCTTTAGAAAATTCCTGGAGAAGCTATGATAAAAAAATTAGTTATAATTTGTGTGTTTGTGATTTTTAACTTACTACTTTTTTGCTCTGATTTTGATCAGGTTATAAATGATACTGCTCAAAACCAATTTAGAGATTTTATTGGTAAAATTCCTATGACTGAGTTATCAAAATTAGGTATTATGCATATTGAAGATTTAAATAAACTCCAACTTGGCAATTCCCATAATCTCTTGAATATTAATCTTGAGAATGATATACCAGACGCATCAATGTTAGATTTGTCCAACCATACAACGCCAACTAATATATGGTTTTTCTCTGTTAATCTAGAGGAAAACACCATAGCGATGCTTATAGTGGATAAAGTTCATGAAAATTGGAAAGTGGTATCTTTTGGCTATAGCTCCTTAGCCAGAGAGATGCAAAAAGTCGAGGATATCTGGTTGGACAACTCCAACATTAACATAGATTTATTATCAGATAACAGCATGCAACGGTTTTATTTCTCCATATCAGAAGATAACAAAACAAATAATCTAACAGAGCTGAACATTTCAGCTTCAGTCGCAAAACAACAGAGAGATTATGCGGATTTATCACCTATTGGGAACACCATAAATGAAATAAGGCAACATCTCACTACTGAGAGGAGGTATTAGATATGAAGATAAAAATTGCAATTCTAGCCCTCCTTTTACTTTGTATGGTCAATCATTCTTATTCAGATGTTTTGGATATCCCAAACATCCAACAAGAAGAAACCAACTGGTGTTGGGCGGGATGTTCTGAAGCAATTCTTATATATTATGGATTTAATTATACTCAAGATGAAATTGCTGAATATGGTACAGAAGGAGTCAACACCTGGAATTGGCTTTGGGGCGAATCTAACAATCCAACGAGACGTGGAATAGATATGATTCTCTACCACTTTGGTCAAATAGAAACCTGTGGAACCGATGACGTTCTTACATTAGAGCAGATAAATAATGAAATTGATGCATTAAGACCTTTTGTGATTCGATTTGAATGGAATAATGGCGGTGGACATTTTATCGTGGGCAAAGGATATTATGATGATATGATTTTTGCCATGGACCCCTGGACTGGTAATTCGACATATAATGATTATGACTGGTTTTGTCAATCTTCACAACATACGTGGACACATACATTAGCATTGGAAACGTCCCCAACAGAAATAAATGACAATGAGATTCCAATTGTAGCTTTAAAACAGATTTACAATTACCCTAATCCTTTCTGTTCTGAAGATAATGAAATGAGATCAGCAGGAACCACATTTGAATATCAAATCAATAAACCAGGATTAGCTATCATTGATATTTACAATACTAAGGGTGAAAAAGTAAGCACACTAACTTCAAAACATACCGATAAAGGGAACTACGCAATGTTTTGGAATGGTAAAGATTTCAACAATAAAATGCTTTCAACTGGTATTTACTTCTACAAACTTATATTGGATAATAAAACTCTCGCTGCAGATAAATGTATCTTGATTAGATAAACTATAAATAATCTAATCTGAGTGACAATACAATAGAATATTCACTCATAACTTTTAGAAGATTGAGATTAGATGAAGAAACTGTCAAAAATCAGTAAACCAGGTTTAAACATCAAAAAAATGGGTCTCCATAAAATCACTGACCCGCAATTTAATAACCTCACGATGAGTAAAAATTGCCATATGTTCACCACCTTCTATCGTCATTATATCTGCATCAGGAAGTCTTTTTTTGATTTCTGAGATATGAAGATCATAATTTACGATTCTATCTTCAGTTCCACTGATAACTAATAAAGGTACCGAAAGTTTATTCAGATCATAAGTGATTTTCTGGGCTACAGAGAAATCGTTGCTTGTCCCAGCTAACCGCCTTCTAAGATTAACATGCATGGATTCAAGGTATCTGGAAAAAAGTGGCCAGACTAATTTATTATTGATTGTTTTTCTATAAATCTGGGGATTTCTGATAGAACGTTTTGCCGAATGTTTGAGATTGTATGCAATTCTAGTAAGTCCATTATCATTAACCCATCGTAATTTTGAAAAAATTGTTAACAATTTAAATCGAAAAGGAAAATGTTTTTTCGTTTTTTTCACAACTGGTGCAACAAGAATCAATCCACAACAACGATGAGGATACACAAGAGCAAATTCAATAGCACAGGAACAACCGCTTGAAATAGCTAAAATACCAACCTTGGTGATATTCAATCTATCCAACAAGGCAACCACTAAACCAGCTTGCTCAAATGGTAACTCACCTGAACTTAAGGGTGTCCCCAAATATCCGGGTCTGCTGATAAAAATATATCTATAATCCTCTTGACCAACTGCCTGGGCCAGTAACGTAGAATAATCATACCCACCAAGAGTTCCATGTATCACAATTACTGGAAACCCTTTACCAAACTCAGCATATTCAATAATCCCCAACGCTGTATCTACTATTTTTGGTTTAATTTTTTCTGACAACAAAGGGTCATGAAAATTCAAATTCTCCTCCCGAATGTTCTATTAATGTAATATTTTTTTCTGTCTATTCGATTATGTCAACTGTTATCAAAGAAATAATAATTCTTTATTGACTCAAATTTCTCAGCAAGCTCACTGAGACGTCATAAAAATAAATGTGGAGAAATTATGAGATTGAAACCAAAGAATCATATTTGTTTTATTGTAACAATACTATCTTTTACCATTGCAGTATCATTAAATTGTGTAGAAGAAAGTTTACCTACACCTACCCCTCTTGAGTCTATTCCTTTAGTTACTTATTGGGATATTGGTGATAGTTACAATTTTACAATAACCCGTGTTACAGAACGATATGTAGATGAGAATTTGGTTAAATTTGATTCGACAATGGTCGAGACGCATCTAACTGTTATAGATTCAACAGCAGATTTTTATAAAGTTAGATGGAGTTATTTTTACAATATCTCTAATGATTTTGATTTACCTCAAGAAACTGTTGCCATCTTGGAAAAGCTCTGTAACGTAAATGTAATCTATTCCATAACAGCTACTGGTGAATTTCTTCACGTGGATAATTGGCAGGCCATTTCAGCAAAAATGGATTCAATTTACACCATAATCTATGATAATCTTCCAAAAGAAAAACAGGTTGATCAGGTTAGGAGAACTTTTGAGATGTTCAAGGAACTATATTCTACTCAAGCGGGAGTAGAATTTTATCTTGTTGATGAACTTTATCTAATACATTTCCCCTTTGGGATAGAATACACCCTCCATGACACGATGAAGTATGAGAATGAAACGCCCAATATGCTGGGTGAAAACACCATCAGATCAAACGCTGAAATTTATCTTGAAGATATCGACCACGAAAACTACCTATGCCGGGTTATAAACAAACAACAACTGAATCCAGATGATGCTAAATCGGCAATTAAAGATTACCTCGTAAGCTTTGAGGTTCCCGAAGATGAGATCAGTACAAATCTTGATGATGCTATTTACCAGTTTAACGATATAGCCTATTATGACTACTTCTATTATCCCGGATTACCACTGCAGATTTACAACTATAAAGAGACCTTGGTAAATATCAAAGAAAGCAATGTTGAGCAATATGAACGGATAATTATTTCTTTGAATTTTGAAGAATAGACGTTCAAACGTCTAATAACGACAATTTCTATGGGAGTTAAATCATTATTAAAAAATAATTTATACAAATAGATTGACGATAACAGCAGCATTAATAAAATTTTCAGCATTAATAATATTTATATATTTGTGAGGTATTGTGAAAAAAATATTTCCATTAATTCTGTTAACTTTTTTCTCATTGAATCTATTAGCATCAACCGATATATCCGAGGGTTCTGTCTCAGGAATATGGACCTTTGATGAATCTCCATATTATGTCCTAGGAAATATAAATATTGAAGCTGGAGAGATATTGACTATTGAACCCGGCGTTGATATAATCTTCTCTGATTCTACAACAATGGAATCGGAGGGCACTATAATAGCCCAAGGTACTATAGATAATATCATTACCTTTAAAAGTAATGAAACCTGGAAAGGTATTGATATCGGATCTTTACAACCCGACACACCTCCTTCGGTTTTTGAATACTGTCACTTCACTGACATACACAACGAATCCGGTGGATCCATAAAACTAAGTTTTGTTGATTATATCTCATTTCATAACTGCAAATTCAACAGCAATATCGCACATAAGGGAGGAGCAATTAAAGCAAGCAGCGGACAGATAGATCTGCATAAGTGCGAATTTCTTAATAACGAAGCTTATCAATCAGGAGATAACAGTCCCTGTGGTGGAGCTTTATATTTTAATGATATTTATGCAACAATAACGAACTGTAACTTCCAGAGAAATCTGGGAATCACCGAACAGGGAACTGCCGGTTTGATTGGAGGAGCAATCTATCTTTCCAATAGCGATGTTACAATTATCAACAGTAAATTCTTTGCCAATAAAGCTGCTGATGGATACTCTATCAAAGCATATCAATCCAGCCTCAAATTAATCAATTGTACATTAACCAATAACCTGGGTTTTATTGGTTCAGGAAATATAAGCTTACTTTCCAACTGCTATGCATCCTTCCTAAATTCCATATTCTGGGAAAATAACAACAATGAAATCTTCTCCTTTCCTAACCAGAACAATGTAGTCGATGTTGATTATTGCACTGTTCAGGATGGTGAAGCTTCATTCTATCTAAACACCGGGAATCAATTAAATTGGAATCAGGGAAACCTATGGTCAAATCCTCATCTTGTTAATCGGGTTGTTGGTGATTATAGACTGGAAATCAACTCACCCTGTATAAATGAAGGTAGACCTGATACTACCGGACTAAATCTTCCAGCTACTTGCTATTATGGAAATTCAAGAGTTCTTTATAATCGTATTGACATGGGTTGTTTTGAGTTCGAACTCACAGATTCTGAAGATAATGTATTAGATTATCCGACAAAGGAGATATTAAATATCTATCCCAATCCACTAAATCTGTCTGAAACTAGTAATGAACGAGACCGTGTTTCAACCATAGAGATTCAAACATTTGGAGCTGAAAATGCAATCCTGGAAATTCGAAATTTGAAAGGTCAAAGGATTTACAGCAACGTTTTATCTCCAGAAAAGGATATTCAATCTATCCATTGGGATGGTGTTGATATGTTTGACAAAGCCGTCAGTTCAGGCATCTACTTCATCAATCTGAAAATAGATAATCAAATAGTATCAAGTAAACGTTGTCTAGTACTTAAATAAGCCAACATTATAAATCCGTTAATTGACAACCACATCTTTGTCGACATCAATCCACAGAAACCTTTCCCGGTAATCTCCATTAAATATGCATTCATTTATGTTATTTAGATATAGGTTTTTATCTATTTCTAACACGAATGTTTTTATAATTATATATTTAGTATTAAAAAATTTGACAATAAACCAACAATAATGATTATTCTGATTAGTCATAATAATTAATCTAGTTTTTCATATTGAGGTAAAAAAATGAAATTTTTATCGTTTAAGAATCAGCTTCTTGGGACGTTAATTGATGATACTGTAATTGATATGAATGCAGCCTATCAAACCTATGGAGTAAAGAGGTTGCCCTTAACAATGCTGGATTTGATTAAATCAGATTATGACAGAGTATTCAAGGTTTGGCAGGTAGCACATCTGGCAAAGAAGGAGAAAAACTGTTGTTACTCTTACAGCGAAATAGATGTCACTCCACCACTTTGTGATCTAAGGCGTAACATTTTCTGTCTTGGAAAGAACTACAGAGATCATGTAAATGAGATGAGTACATCAGGTACATCGGATCTTCCGGAGGATATAATAATCTTTTCAAAATCGCCCAATTGCGTAATAGGTCATAACGATCTAATCCCATCCCATAATGAGATAACAGATTCTTTAGATTATGAAGCTGAGGTAGCGATAATCATAGGTAAGGGTGGATATAAGATAAGTGAAAATCAAGCTTGGGAACATGTTTTTGGATATACAGCCATGAACGATGTAACAGCAAGAAATCTTCAGAGGAAACACAAACAATGGTTCATGGGTAAAAATCTTGATGGCTTTGCGCCCATGGGACCGGTGATTGTACATAGATCTTCGATGCCACCAATAAACAGGATAAAAATATCATCTTTTGTCAATGATGAATTGCGGCAATCCTCCACTTTGGATAATCTAATTTTTTCAATACCAAAGATAATAAATAAAATTTCGATGGGTATTACACTGTTCCCCGGAGATATAATCTCTACGGGTACTCCAGCCGGCGTCGGGGCAGGCTTTAATCCCCCAAAATTTCTTAAATCGGGTGACATCGTTCGGATTGAACTTTCGGAAGTTGGCACTTTGATTAACAAGGTGGAATAATATGTGGATAACCGAATTAGTTTATCATACATTTACCTATTTTCTGATACCTCTAATTATTGTCTCTTCAGGCATTATTACCCATAAACTTTACAAAATGTTTAAAAAAGGGAAACTCTTGATTCTTCTATCTTACCTGCCGATGTTAGTATTTTCTTTTAGTATACTTTTTATCATCATGTTTAATATTAACATAAACCTGGTTAGTATAAGCTATCTCTGTTACACTTTCACATTTCTGCACTTCCTCTTTTACAGTTACATGATTTATTGTCTCTTCTGTAATAATTTCATCTATTCTCCTATAAAAAAATCAGTTATGTTGATTCTTCTATTTATCTTTCAATCCTTTATTGGTTCTGTTGCAACATCTATGATTTTCTTCAGTTATTACTCCTAAAGAGGAATTATGAGTTATAAAGAGACATATAATTCCATCTGGAGTAAGATGTTTGATTTCTTCAGGATAATTATCAGCTTTCTCGTCTATTCTATTCTAATTATTGGATATCTATTATTGATCATACATAACGAAGAATTTCTAGACAGCCTCAGAACAACTCTCTTATCCTCAATTGCTGTTTTTATCCTTACCCTTTTTATACCTTCAATGTTGATTGTTCTGCTTAACTCGTACATTCTGGGGCCTTTATCAAATTTGCTTTTTACTTATTTTTATATTAGAATAGATCTGAACACGAAAATTAAATTCAAAGATACCTTCAAATTGTCTAGCGTTATCCATCCCTTCAGTAAAGAAATGGTATGGTTTCCAATGAAGGAATTCAAGAGCCTTCCAGCCGATGAGAAAAAGAATTATCTGATCTATTTTGCACTAAAGAAGACAAAAGAGACTAAGGATGAAGCAAAAGAGAATAATTTTCTTAATAATTATTCTGATCAACAGGACTCAAAGAACGACAATTCAGCTGAATAATCACAAATTTGATAATTATACTTCTGATTTTACATTAAGCCCTATCCCGTTAGATTATCCAATATAGAGGACATGAAAAATGAAGAGAATTTTGTATGTGTGTATTGTAATTTTGATATTATCCGCATGTAAAGGACCAGAAATGAAAACAGTTAATTATGTAGATTTAGAAAGATTTATGGGTGATTGGTATGTGGTTGGGATTATTCCCAATTTTGTAGAGAAACATGCAATAAACGGTATTGAATCATATTCCAGGTTGGATGGCAATGGAATTAAGATCGATTATCGTTTTACCGACAGAAGAACTGGAAAAGTAAAACACATGGAACCCAAAGGTTGGATACACAATTTTGATTCAAACGCAGAATGGAGGGTTCAGTTTTTCTGGCCTGTTAAATTTCCTTATCTGATTATTGATCTGGCAGATGATTATTCTTACACTGTTATTGGCATTCCCAATCGCAAATTTGTCTGGATAATGAGTAGAAAACCAGGAATTCCTGAGCAAACCTACAAAGAGATTCTGGTAAGATTGGAAGGCAATGGATATGATATATCCAAGATTGAGAAAATGCCACAAATCTGGAAATAGAAGCACTCAATTTGTTAGAAATTGAGTGCTTACCTACATAAATAACCTAGATATTCAAGGATGTTCCCAAAATAAAATAAGTCTGTTCAATATCTCCCTTACTCAGCAAACTGCTATTCATCAAAGCTGCATTGAAGCTAAGACGCTTCCAGTTTAAGGTAAATCCACCAGTGATAAAATATTGGTCATAAGACACACCAGCATCCCAATAATCAATTGTTCCATCATCATTTTGAACAGTATAATCGAGATCTCTATAGTCGTGTTGTGTAAAAAAACCAGTTCTAATTGCGAGAGTATTCTTATACATATATTCAATCCCGACATTAAAATCGTGCCTATCTTTTAGCTCTTCGTAAACAGAATCATTAGAGAAATTATAATCAACCAGAATTTTGAGAGGTAAAGCTTGAGGAGTATAGTTCAATCCTGCATTGAATTCTGTTGGAAAAGTAGTATCTGAATATTCAACACAACCATAACATAGGCCATATTCTTTTTTCAAATCGCGTTTTGCTTCTGGCATAAATGATGCACCTATGGAAAAATTTTGAAGAGGAGATGCAACAAACCCCATTTTGAAACGAATCATATTAAAATCGACTTTTCCGGTGACAATATGTGATATCCCAGTTTGTCCAATATAAGGAGCAGGATCCCTGGACTCATATTTACCCAGGATCAGACTTGCACCCAGGCGAAATTTGTCGTTTATTTGATAGTTAACAGGAATAGAAAAATCGGTAATTGTTGCCTTAAGGTGATAATTCATACTATCCACCTGCACATCATTAAACAGGCATTTTATGCAGGTAGAGAAATCGGAGCTATTGCGTTGATAATAAACGATTCCAGCCTGAATTTTGTTAAGCTTAAGTCCAATACCAAAGGTACCGGCGGGATTAAACTCACTATACTTTAGATTTTGATCATACTCATTGATTTTGATATCATCCTTAGACTGATATTCGTAAAACACTTCCCAGACATTTGGAAGATCTACTGCCGCAGGGTTGATAACACTTAGCGAAAGGTCACCATTACCAGCAACACCTGTATAACCTCTACCAGCCGCCCAGGCTGAAGGCAAATTTCTGGAATAAAAATTAAAGAATGAGTTAAAACTTGGTTCTTCTTCATCTACTTTGACAGAAAAAATTGGTGTGCTAACTAATAACAGGAAAAGGGCAAAACATACGTTTAATTGGGATCTAAACATGAAACCTCCTGAGGGTTTTTAATTACATATCAAGTTTTGCGTTAACAAAACAACCCTAGTTTCGATATTATCTTATCATTATATTACCCGATCCCCCTATTTCCCCATGTCTTCATTTTGATTCTTAAATATTCTTTTTGTATCTAAAATGATCTCCTTTTGATTCTGGTGCAAACATGTTAAGAGTGATGCCATCAACCTGAACAAGAAAACCGCCACATATCATGGTAGTCAATCCAAGTTCATTTCTGGTCTCCAGCATAGAATCATTCTCTTCAGTAGTATTCTTGAGGAGTTGAAGATCCCCATCATTAATAATATCAGGAATAGGAATGGAAGACAATGATATCGATATTGCTAAAATAAAACAAATTGAAATAGATTTGTACATTAACATTTTCCTCTCCTATTAAAAAAGATAAGAGGAATAAACAAAAAATGGATGTTTAAATTGATTCAGTTTATTCCTCATGAAGTTACAGCCCCCACTGTAATATATTTGATCCTCTCTTAGATCATAAAATCCCTTCTGGAAAGAGTATGATTTAGCATGATCTTTTTCCCTGTAACTAATTTATTGGTTATCAGGGAAAAAGATATGCATCCAACTGCCAAACAGTTCTTTAGTAATAACCTTAAAAATACTCATCATTTCTCCTTCGTTCCAAATACACTATATTATTAAGCAAAACCGGTTCCATAGCATATAACTCTATATTGCAATACCTTAGCTTATCCATTATTAACGCATGCTGACCGAAAACGTACAGTATCGAACATAATCGAACAAATTAGCAATTATCATAGAGTCCATCGCACCGATTCTTTCTTGATCCTCAATCGAAACAACATCTGAAATTATGATAATATTTCTTAAGAAGTTTGCTAAACTAAGTTCGCCCTGAAGCACTTCTTTGAAGTATTATTCATATTTCAATGATTTTACAGGGTTCACAGTTGCAACCTTAACTGTCTGAAAAATAACAGTCAATACTGCAATAAGAAGTGTGATTATACCAGCCAGTAAAAAGTAAAGAAGATTCAATGTTACGGCATAAGAATAATTTTGAAGCCAACTTTTCATAGCATACCAGGCAAGAGGCCAGGCAATAAGATTTGCCAACAAAACCCAACGTGTAAATTGTTGTAAAAGAAGAGCAATAATTCCAGTTACAGAAGCTCCGAGAACCTTTCTCACTCCAATTTCTTTGGTTTTCTGTTGTGCAGCAAAGGTTGCTAATCCAAATAAACCTAGTGAGGCAATAAATATTGCCAATAACGAGAACAGAGAAAAAATTCGGCCCATTTGTATCTCCTGTCTATGCAACTTTTCAAAGTATTCATCCATAAAGAAGTATTTAATAGGTTGTCCTGGAGCAAAATTACTCCATACTTTTTCTACATTCTTCACCGTATTAATGATGTTATCCGATTGAATTTTCATAATAAAATAATGATCGAACATAGTATGTGGAGGTAACATAATCAGGTTGGGGATTTTTTCTGAAAGACGCCCGAAGTGATAATCTTCTACAACTCCGATAATCGATATACCCTTAGAACCACCAAATTGTATAACATTGGATCCAATTGGATTTTTCAAACCCAATGCCTTTACAGCAGTTTCATTTATAAGACAGCAATTCCTTTCATCGCCAAATTTCTCCTCAAAATAACGCCCTTCAGCTAATTGAATTCCCATAGTTTTGAGATAATCATAATCTCCCGAGATAAGCCGGAAATGTACAACCTCATCTTCACTTGCATCCTCACGTCGATAAACACTGCCCCCACTACCCTTACCTGGGACATTATTACTAACTGTCGCATAGCTTATATCGGGATTTTTCAGAATCTCTTCTTTAAAACTTTGCAACTTATCCTGCAATGTGTATGCCCGATCTATAATCATCACTCGTTCTTTATCGAATCCAAGCTTTTTATTACGAATATAATTCAATTGAGAGTAGACAATGAATGTGCAGATAATAATAAAAATAGAGATCACAAATTGTGTAAGGACCAGACCATTTCTCAACCAATTCTTACCATTTTTCTTCATATTTCCCTTTAAGATTGATGAAACCTTAATTGATGAAACGAAAACTGCTGAATAAGATCCGGCAATTACACCCACGATCAAAGCCAATCCAACCAGAATTGGTATATTTATTAAATGGTTAAATCCTTGCTCAAGCTCTGTAGAAGTAAAGGAAGAAAACGCTGGCAATAACAGTCTTACAGCTATTACAGCAATTATTAATGAGATCAGACTATAGATCACAGACTCACTTAGAAGTTGCCCAATAATCTGTCTACGTGGTGATCCAATAACTTTTCTTAGACCAATCTCTTTAGCCCGTTTCGATGAGCATGCAGTAGTAAGATTTATAAAATTGATACAGGCAATAAGCAGGATGAAGCATCCAATAATCATAAATGCAATAACATAGGTTAAGTTCCCTGTTCTGTCTGGACTTTGGATTCCATGAGGATTAAGATAACTCCATTTTAAAGGTTCGAGATAGAAACGATATCTATTACCCTGTTTTTCCCATTGATCAAAGGTAGTTCCAATAGCTTGTACAACCTCGTCCTGGATATGTCTATCTCGAAAATCGACAAGTTTGCTCTGAAGTTGTTGATAGTCAGCATTTTCATCCAATAAAATATAAGTATTAAGGTTATCGCTTAACCATTGACTATTATTGGCAGCACCGACATTATGCATACTGGCAAGAAAATCATAATACCAGCTTGCAGTTTTAGGGACATCAGCGATAACACCGACTATTTCGTACTCCCACCAGCCATCGAAATCCAGTAATTTCCCAATAGGTTCTTCATCACCAAAATACTTTTTTGCTGCAGATTCTGTGATATAGATTGTGTTAGGAGTGCTGAGTCTTTCATTCTCTTTCTCTTTGATAATTGGGATAGTTAGTATATCGAAAATTTCGGGATCGGCATAATGCACACCGGACTCAGTATAGCTTTTATTACCTGCTTTATAGGTGATTAACTTGTTAATTCCCCTGTACACACGGGCCGCATTGACAACTTCGGGAAAATCTTCTACAAGAGCATCAGCCATTGGTGCTGAGGTAGAATATCCTTTACCATCCATCTCACCCATTTTCACATCAATCCCAACTCGATAGACATTATGAAAATGTTCGTGATGTTTATCAAAACTAAATTGATTCTGAACCCATAACATTATCAAAATAAAACTGCATAAACCAACAGATAAGCCGATAATATTAAGAAATGTATAGGTTTTCTGGCGTTTCATCCATCGCCATGTGATAAGTAAATAGTGTTTTAACATCGTTCCCCCAATCTTTACAAGTATTATTGCATTTTTCAGTCCACACCAGTAAATGACTATTTAGCAAGGAATTACCTATCAGGCCAACTGATTATATTTATCAAAACAATGATTCATTTACAACTTTTATTATATTTTTGATAACAGATTAGTTGAATGGACTTGACACATAGATTTATTGAGAATTAGAGAGTCTTATATGGATTTAATAATTAATCTTTTTTCGTTAGTAATTTTTATATCAGCACTTTTTCTTCTTAAAAGGAGAGAATCTAATTCTCAGATTAAGAATAGATTCTCTATTGTTATAGCCTGTCGAAATGAGTATGAACAATTACCTGCTCTTTTTTCTGCTTTGGATAGAT
>CAYYLA010000012.1:20302-22285 GCA_964441785.1 uncultured Candidatus Cloacimonadota bacterium
TTATTTGGAGGCTTAATGGAAAATTATCAAAAAGGTTTAATCTCTGTTGTAGTTCCTGTTTATAACATGGAAAAATATATTGATAGAGCTTTAGAATCGTTATTAAGTCAGACTTATGAAAACTATGAGATAATTATCGTAGATGATGCTTCTACAGATCATTCTCAATCGCTAATAGAGAAATGGGCTAAACCCAGGAATAATGTAAAGGATTACTACTTAAAGGAAAAAGACATTACCTACAAAGGTAAAAAAGCTGCTCTTAAGTTAGCAACAGACCATGCTGAATTTGAATTTTTATTGTTTACTGATGCCGATTGTGAACCTCATCCAAATTGGATAAAAAGCATGAATAACTGCATAAGTGAAACCACTGGTATGGTTATTGGTAGTTATTATGAAATAAATGCACCCATAATAAGAAGGTTTAGCGATAAAATTACTGCAGCTTTCTTTGGAATCACTACGAATATTGGTATTCCCTACTCCTGTTCGGGGATGAATATGCTTATCAGAAAAGAAGCATTTATCGAAGTAGGGGGATATGATAGAATCAAACATCATCTTGCCGGAGATGATAAATTAATGTTAAATCTTATTAATAAAACTAACTGGAAGATAGTTTACAATCCTGAAAAAATAATGGCTTCTACATCCGAAAATGACAGGCAGTCAAACCACCAGCAGCGGTTAAGAAAGTATGGGAAATTCAGATCCAGCAGACCAATAATAAAGATCATATCAATAGTATTGTTTCTTTATTATCTTTGTCTGCTACTCTTGCCAATACTGCAGGGATTTTCATCTGCATTGTTGATATACTCGGGTGCCATTTTTTTCTTCTGGTTAGTAAACCTTATTGTTCACTCATTCAAATTCAGATTTATTGAGTTGTTCATGCTTTACCTATTTCCTTATTTTCTAATATATTATACGATAGCTGGAATGATATCGCGATGGGAGTGGAAAGGACAAACAAAATAACGTTAAATATAATTTCATCTTGTTCAAGAAATCAACTCAGTTATAGCATCTTACAAAAAAATAAAAGTTTCATACTATTAGATATACCATCTTGAGAAATAGATTGACTAATTATAAAAGAATATCAATTTTTAAAAAGGCCCGGAGGATATTTAGAATATTTAATTAAATTGCTAGTAGTTCTTGTTTGGAGATTTTGAAATTTATGTTTTTTGTGGTTTTTATAGAAAGACCATCTTCATATAAGGTCAACAGCAATTCCCCACACTTAATAAACTAGAGTTGGAGATTATAATGAACTACTTAACATCAGTTTTTGATAATATCTTAACCAGACTTATCAAGCTAGAATCGGATGACTTCAGCAAAACGAAACTGAAAGAGATTATAACAGAGTTATTGGCAGGGTTTCCTATATCATATAGTATTGATGAGCAAAAGATTGTGGATAATGATCGCGAGGTTATTCAATTATTCTATCAGGATAAAGAATTTGGTTATATTTACTTAGAAAACTTTTCAAGAATTACAGATGAAGATAAAGATTTGATTTACAATTTTGCTAAATTGATCTCTGCATTTATCTACTACCGGTTTAGTAAACAACGTTCAGATAAACCTTTTCTTTTTGAGACAGTTGCAAACAACATACCCAATTCTTATATATCTGTCATAAGTAAAGAGTTAACAGTAATATTTTCATCAGGTGAAGAATTTAAGAATCAGGGATTAGATCCTGATGCCTTTTTAGGATTATCCATAAAGGAGATTTTTGGTGACAAAGCAGATGTAGTAAAAGAGTATTATCTAAAGACCTTTGCTGGCGAAAAGCAGACATTTGATTTGTTTATAAATAATCAATATCAACGCTATAGAACAGTTCCATTAAAAGGTAAAGACGCAACTATCGATAACATTCTCGTTGTTGTAGAAAACATAACTGAATTCAGGCATACAAAAGATAATCTACAATATAGTGAGACAACATTAAATGCTTTT
>CAYYLA010000013.1:0-6299 GCA_964441785.1 uncultured Candidatus Cloacimonadota bacterium
ATATTTAGGAATTAATGTTAAACAATCCGTCTTTTATTTAGACAATGATTCGAAAATCATATTATGAAATATGATAGCCCTTTCGGGGAATATGTCTACAATCATTTTTTTTGTTCTGTTGGATCAGATCGCCAGAATTCAGTTAGATTTTTTTTCAAATCCTCTACATCTTTGACAGTATCCATCGCCCAATGTTGTGGGAGATTTTTACTATATTGATAGGATGAGAAGCGATCATCAATCAATAAAACTGCACCCTTATCGGTTTCACTGCGAATAACTCTTCCCGCAGCCTGCATCACCCGGGTAAGTCCAGGATAAAGATAGGCAAATTCAAATCCCTTGTTTCGTTTACTGAAATAGTCCTTAATCAGATCCCTTTCATCGTCAATACCCGGCAAACCAACACCCACAATTACTGCACCTTCCAGATGTTCGCCTCTAAGATCGATACCTTCACCAAAGATCCCACCCATCACAGCAAAGGCAGCAAAGGGTTTTTCATGTTTCTCTTTAAACAATTGCACAAAAGCTTCACGTTCATCATCACTCATATTGCTCTCTTGCATTACAAGCTCGACATCATCACAATCCAACATTTCGTACACCTGCTTCATATATCGGTAAGAGGGAAAGAAGATAAGAAAATTCCCGATTTTATGATGAATGAATTCTTTAATTTGAACAATTAATTGATCCAGTGTTTCATTTCTATCTTTATATCGAGTGGAGACAGGAGATCTGGCAAGCAACAGATTTTCCCTGGGAAAAGGAGAAGGCAAATCTATCAAACCTGCCTTGATACCCCAACCGAAGATCTCCCGATAATAGGAGAGTGGTGATAATGTAGCTGAGAAATACACAACAGATTTCACAGGTTCATTACTGGTTCTCAAACTTCGAGCAGGATCGAGGCAGAAGAGTTTTACCTGTAGATCCTTACCTTCTTTGGTGTAACAGGTTAGATAATCCTCTCCAAAATTTTCGCTGATTCTTAGAAAAGACACCACAAGAAAATAGAAATCCAGCAACGTACGTCGGTAATCTGTGGCAAAATTTAGCGCCAGCCAGGTGTCAGCACGTCGCTTAAAACGACGCAAAATTGGATAGAGCTCTTCCGGTTGTTCCTTAGAGCTTAAGAAATCATCCGATTCTTCTGCCATTTTTCTCTGTTTCAAAAACCACTTATTCATCGCCGAAAGATGCTTATACATTTCAGGTTGAGATGATTTTATCAATCTACGCAATTTAAGAACATCATCTTTATTCAGCGATGCCGAAAACATACTCCGAGAACGATCTACTAGATTATGAGCTTCATCTACAAGGAAATAAAAATCCTGTCCCGCCGCTTCACCGCCTTCGGCAAAATAACGTTTTAGCTTAACCCGAGGATCAAAAGCATAGTTGTAATCACAGATAATAAAATCACACCATAACGATAGATATAGCGAGAATTCAAAAGGGCATACCAGATGCTTAAGAGCGTATGTTTCGATAAGATCTCGATCAAAAATATCATGGGAATAGATATCGGATAAGGCATCATTTACTCGATCGTAATAACCCTTTGCGAATCGACATTCCCTGGCATTACAAGCTGCTCCAGGGTTGAAACAGATCTTCTCCTTTGCTGTTAATGTAATCATCTTGCAGCGTCCACCCCGGCTATTGACCAATTGAATAGCCTTTTCAGCAACGACTTTTCCTGTTCCTCGCGCTGTAAGATAGAAGATCTTACTATTCTCAGTTTCAGGAAGAATCTTTAATGCAGGAAACACAGATGCAACCGTTTTACCTATACCAGTAGGCGCTTGAATCAATAATTCACCGCCATCACGCAGAGTCCGATATATTGATACAGCCATACCCCGCTGACCCTTACGGTAAGTTTTGTGTGGAAATTCCAATTCATTAAGAGATCTGTTCCGAATCTCAAACCAATCTAACTGCTTTTTTGCCCAGACAAGATATTTATCAACAACCTCATTTACAAATTTCTCCAGAAATTCAAACGAATAGGATTCCTTAAGTTCTAGAATTTTCCCATCATCAATATTGCAATAAACCACCACAATATTAACCTCACTTAAATCATGTTCAAACGCATATAAATAGCCGTAGAACTTAGCTTGCGCCCAGTGGTGTTTATTCTTTTTCAATTTAAGACGGTTTATCGTCTCCGTGGTTGATTTAATCTCTTCAATTACAGTCTTCCCATCATCATGATAAATCCCATCAATCCTACCAGAAACCTTTAAGTTTATACCATCTCGATCAAAGGTGTGTGAGACAAAAACTTCGGATGAATAATCGTCTCCTCTATCCTTCTGGATTTTTTTATGAACCGCAATCCCAGCCATGGCCCTACTGGAACTTACAAAGCGATCCAGCTCAAGATCTCCACTGAGCATCACGTACTCTACTATTTTCCTGACTGCAATATTAAGTTCCAAGAACCTTTCCTTTCAATCGCCCTATTCTATGTTGGATAGCTGTAATTTTTTCCGTTTCGAAGGGTAATTCCAGCTCTATCAAATTCAGGGCTTTCTCTGCAAAGGATAGAGCTTTTTTATAATCCTTCTTCTGATGTTCATAATATTTTGCCAACTCTTCAAAAGCATATAATTCATTATTATCAGCTGCTTCGTGCCATAGAACAATGGCTTCGTCATAACGTTTTTTCCCTTTATAAATATTGGATAACCGAGCTCGTGTGTTTACTCGGTAACTATCCAACTCTAACAACATCTTCATCCGCTTTATAGCAATATCCTGATTGGAAAATTCTTCCCACAATCGCGCAACTTCCAACCAATCCGGAGCACATTGAGTCTCGGTAAAATCATTAGTATCAAGCAGATCTACTATCCTTTGATAGAGCAAAAACATATTATAGATATCGGATTGATTATGTGAAATTACATTGGATAAAAACGTCGCCTCCCGGGTATCAAGATAATCGAAATAAACCCAGGGAATTTCACCACCGGGAATCTCCTTCGTTGGATCTCTATTGATGAGAAGAATCTTATCTTCCAGATTCTGGAGATTGCAGGAATCAAGCCTGTTTCGCCAGAATCTCCGGGCTAGATGAAGAAGATCAATCTGCTGATAATGATCCAGTTTACCCTCAAAAGAGTGAAGAGTAAAACGCGTTTTCAAAAGTGGAATATCAAAACTCTTACCGTTAAATGTAAGCATACAACTGAAATCTTCGAATAATGCCAATAGATTGTTAACAAGAATCTCTTCGCCGGCTGGATCTTTTAGAAAGAACTGAATCAATTTGAAATTATTTCCAACAACGTAACCGCATCCAACCAGAAAAGTATACGTACCCGTACCACCTGAAAGACCCGTAGTTTCGGTATCAATAAACAGTGTTTCCGCTAATGAAACGCCTGATATTTTTGCATAATTTTTAATTATCTCTGGAATCTTATCATCAACCTTAGAGATAGGATAAAGCGTTTCAATTTTGAAAACCAGCTGTTCCTCTGAGGTATATTCTCCGGTTAGGATATCATGAATATCTCTGCCAACAACCAGGTTATCATCTTGTTTACCAGTTTTTGGTAATGCATCTTTCAATAAATTCTCAAGATCAATCAATTAAAACCCCATTATTTTCATCATCTCTATAACATCTTTTTTAGCTCCAGCTCCATTTTCGGCTACCGGCCCAACACAGGCTGGACAACCAGAGGTGCAGGAACAATTTTTTACTATGGATGCTGCTTTGATCAACAATTTTTCTGTTATACTGAATAATCGTTCTGACAATCCAATCCCTCCGGGAACAGAATCGTAAATAACAACAGCGGATTTACCTTCAGCAAGAACAGACTGAGCATCAGATTGAACGCGAATATCTCCGCGATCACACATGAGAAAAAATGGAGCAATATTACCCAACAACCAGGATAATCCCGCCATGCAACTTTGGATATACTGCTGTTGCTCTGCTAATTTATGACATTGAGTACAGAGTGTTATCAAGTTATCCGGATGATTAGCTTCTCTGGCAGAGTGAAATGATTTAAAGGGTTTTTTATGATGAACATCAAAGGCCTTTTCCTGTTCATCTTTACTACGACCACAACTTTGACATTTATGTCCATCTCGTTCCCTGATCTTTGCTGCAATCTCTTTCCATTTACTGCCATAATTATTGGGCTGACCCTTCCATAAACCCATAGCTTTCAGTTTATCAACTACTTCATCCGATGGTGATATCCAGAATCCCGCAGTTATCATTTCTGAAGGAGGAAGATCTAGATTTTCGTATCCCAACACCTCGTTACTACTCCATTTAAGCCGCTTATATCCGGTTACTTGATCCGTAACTCTGATCTGACCCCGTCTCTTGATACCACCTTTTATTGAATCTTCACCCTGCAGTTTAATTAATTCGAATTCGGTTCTACTTTGAGCCATTGTGTAATAATCTGTCACTTTGGGTACCAATGTTATTTCACTCTGTTTGATATCGAGATCCTGCACAATAAAGGACTCCCCATTATGCAGATAAATTGCATTGGGATGGGTAAACCAGAAGGCACTTTGCTGATCTACAGTCCCAATAATCTTATCCTCGGATTTCAGGATATAAGCATTAGCACCTGCGGTTCGTAACGAGACCTTATCAGCCGGATATGAATCCGATCGCCAGTAATATTTATCGCCACTTTTATGAAGCAAACCATATTTCTGTAAAACCTTCAGATATTGATCAACCTTTTCAGGCGGAAGATATCCAAAGGATTCGGTGGAACTGAAGGGTTTTTCGAAGACAGCACACTTGATATGATGCAACAGAATAAAGGCATTATTGGGATCGATCAAAGCCTCTTCCGGAGAACCTTTATAAAGATAATCAGGATTCTGAACAAGGAATTGATCCAGCAGATCAGATTTAGCAATTAGAATTGCCAGTGAAGCCTTACCTTTACGACCAGCCCTTCCAGCCTGCTGAAGCGTAGATGCAATACTACCGGGATATCCATTGATAAGAACAATATCCAACTGTCCAATATCAATACCAAGCTCCAGTGCATTTGTGGCAATTGTCATTATCAACTCTCCTGATCTGAATCGTGATTCAATTTCTCTACGCTCTTTCGCCAGATAACCACTGCGATAAGCCATTATGGTCTGAGGCTCTTTATACAACTGCTGAAGAAATTTCAGAATCATCTCTACCATGCGCCTGGAGTGAGCAAAAACCAGGGTTTGCGAGCCATGTTCTAGCGCTTGCTCTGCCAAAGCTATGGTCTCCAGCATCGATCGACGTCGTATACCCAGATTCTGATCTACTATCGGTGGATTATAAATCATCATATGCTGTTCACCTCGGGGTGAACCATCGTTATCGATTACCTCAAAATGCTCTTCTATCAGCTTCTCTGCAAAGAATTTACTATTAGATATCGTGGCTGAGGTCAGGATAAACTGAGGATAACTGCCATAAAATGCTGCAATGCGCTTTAAACGACGAATCACATTGGCAAAATGCGATCCAAAAATACCACGATAGATATGAACTTCATCAACTATTATATAACGGAGATTTTTGAAAAAATCAGCCCATTGCGTGTGATGTGGCAAAATCCCAAGATGGAGCATATCCGGATTCGTAAAAATGAGATGAGCCTTACTCCTGATAGTTTTGCGATACTCTTTAGGTGTATCTCCATCATAGATACCAGGTGTAGCCTTTATCCCAACATAATCGGGACTCCCAATAATATCAGCGAATTTCTGATTCTGATCTTGCGTTAATGCTTTGGTTGGAAAAAGGAAGAGTGCTCTCATCTGCTGATTTGTTTGTAAGCTATGCAATATCGGGAGCTGATAACATAGGCTTTTTCCGCTGGCAACACCCGTACTGATCAACAGGTTTCTGCCCAGCATTATCTGCTGAAATGCCCTTGATTGATGACTATAAAGATTGGATATCCCCTCCTGCAATAGATATGATTTAATTGTCGGATGCAGTTGGTCAGGAAAATCTTCCAGAACACCATTTCTGCTGGGATTAATCCGATGCGATACTATATTCTTCCCAAATCTCGAATGACTCTTCAACTGATCTATAAATAATTCCAGATTTCTCACTTTATCTCCTTAACTAACTGGTTAAAAATATATTACAGGCTTTAACCGTCAAGTTAAAGAAGATTGTGACAGTATATTACATTAATCTTCAACTAATCATGGAAAATGTTCTTGAAGAATAATCAAAGAGAATTAATCAAACAACAATATTTTATCATTCTTTAGGAGATATTTTCTCT
>CAYYLA010000013.1:6345-12943 GCA_964441785.1 uncultured Candidatus Cloacimonadota bacterium
ATAGAAAAATATATTGCCAATAACTTATATTATATTAATTTTTGGTTGTATTTTCACCTAAGGAGGATAATATGTTAGTAAGATTTGAAGTTTCTAATTTTTTATCTATTTTTTCCAAACAAGCATTGACTTTATTTCCAAGCAGAGTCATTAGTCATAAAGATCATAAATTTATTACTAAATCCACCCAAATAGATATTTTAAAATCAGCTATCATCTGGGGACCAAATTCAGCAGGTAAGAGTAAGCTATTTAAAGCCATTGATTTTTCTAGAAAATTCATTGTCAGAGGTTCTAATAATAAAAACTTTATTGATGTCCCGATTTACAAATTCAACCAAGCTAAAAGAGTACCTTCTGAATTCATTTATGAAATCAATACGGATGGTAACAACTATGAATATGGTTTTGAGATTAAAAATAGTGTTATAATTAAGGAGTGGCTTAAAAAAGTATACAAAAAACTCGATGATGTCGATATTTTTGAAAGAAACTTAGTTGATGATAGTCCAAAGGTTAAATTGTGGATTAAGGGAAAAAATAAATACAAGCAATTAGTTATTAACTCAACAATAGCTGAGTTAAAAAATAATCAGTTATTTTTGACTGTTATAAACCAGAAGAACAAAGAGAATATTGAGTCCGTATTTAAAACCGTTTATAATTGGTTTGATAAAAAACTGACAGTAATCTTTCCTGACACTATGGCTCGCGGTATACAAGTTGGTATAATGAAAAAAATAGAATTAAATGAATTTTTCAACAACTATTTATCCTTACTTGATACGGGTATAGACAGATTATCTTTTCATCCCTACAATCTAGATGAAGAAATTGTCTCGATTCCTCAAAGGCTAAAAGACGACATCAAAAACCAGTTAGATGAAGAAAACGAATTGATTACTGTTAGTTCATTGGATGGATTTGAGAGGTTCTGTATTGAAAGAGATAATGGTAATTTTATTGCTCATAAATTGAAAGCAGTACATACAATAAACGGTAAAGATGTGGAATTTGATTTTAGTGAAGAATCTGATGGTACAAATAGAATTTTCAATCTAATACCGGCATTATCAATGCTTTTCGAATCGGATAAAGTTGTTTTAATTGATGAAATAGACAGAAGTTTACATTCCCTGATTCCAGCTAAGATTTTCGAATATTTTTTTGAAAAAACAAAAGGAAAAAATTCGCAATTGATTGCTTCAACTCATGACACTTATCTGTTAGATTTAAAAAAATTCAGACGAGATGAGATTTGGTTTATCAGAAAAAATGAAACAAATGAATCTGAGTTATACTCGTTAGAAGAATTCAAAACCAGATTTGACAAAGAATTACCCAAAGCATATTTATCAGGGATGTTTGGAGCAATTCCAATTCTAGATTAGGAGATAATAAATGCCTCCATCACGATACGCAAGGAAATCAAAATGTAGAACTCCATTCAAATTTTACATTGCACCGGAAGGTACCAGGACAGAATACAATTATTTTTCTAACTTAAAGCGAGCTCTAAGATTAGAGAATGTGGAAATAATTACGATCCCACGACCAGATGATCGAACCGTTACTGAACCAAATTATATCTTCTCGTATGCGAGCGGTTATTGTAAAAAACACAATATTACCCCATCGGAGTATATACAAATATCAATATTGATAGATTTTGATCGTTGGGGCGAGAAAATTTTTCAGGCAAAGAGAGATGCAAAAAAAAAGAAATTTAATTTCTATTATTCAAATCCTTGTATTGAACTATGGTTTGTCCTTCATGATCAAACTTTTAATTTAAATGAGTTGCAAAACTTCAAAACATGCAAAGAACTCAAGCAAAAGTTTAATACTCTGTTTAATGGTGATTACAATAAATTATACCCCTTAACAAAAATCGCAATTTCAAATTCTGAGAAAATAGTATCAACTAATAACTACAACTGGACAAAAGATTTAGGAACAAACATTCATTTATTATTTAATAAAATCTTTGATCATTGTACATAGTAGAGTACTAACCTTACTTCGATTAATTTATTTTCTGTTCTAAAATTTCTCAGAAATCACTAAACACCCTCAATCAATCACATTTATCCTGACAAACATATCACCCTTTTTCCCAGAATTGATAAGAGGTAATCCCTTACCGGTAATTTTCAACATCTTACCATTCTCTGAACCTGCAGGGATTGTCATCTTAACCTTTCCGTCCAGCGTTGGGATAACAACATTTGTTCCTTTATCAGCTTTCTTCTGTTTGATCTCCACGTCATAGAAAATATCCAGATCCTCCCGACTAAAATGTTCATGCTCGATCTCTTCGAACTCACAATAGAGAATCCCTGTAGCACCTCCGCGTCGTCCGGCATTCCCATATCCCTTTAACTCAATAACCTGTCCAACCACAACACCGGCAGGAACATCTATCGAGATGGTTGTCTCCTCTTTAACCCTGCCTTCACCTTCGCAGTTGGGACATTTCACAACATCGATATATCCAAAACCATCACAATTCTTACATTCAACCGTTTCTTTAGCATCTCCAAATAAGGTTTTATTAATTTTTGTAGTTTTCCCTGTTCCATTACAAGCAGGACATTTTGATTCCATCTCAATCTCTTTTATCCCACTTCCCCCGCAATCGCTGCATTGGTTGAATTTAATGACTTTGATTTTCTTCTGTACTCCCGAATAGATTTCTTCCAGAGTGAGAGGTATTTTAACCTTCAAATGAGAACCTGCATAGGTAGATTTTTCTAAATCCTTTTTGCTGGCATCAAAATACTTATTAAAAATCTCCTGCATTTTCTCATCACTGAATTCCTCGGATGAACCAACTGAACTGCCTGAACTGGTTGAATAGGTTGTACTGGTTGAACTGGTTGAATTTTGATTTTGCGGAGTATTGTTTTTATTTTCCATTAATTTCTGTTCAATAAAATCCTTATGTTGTTTGATATTTGTATTATTTGGATTTAATTTCAGGACCATCTCAAAATCAGCCAGTGCTTCTTCAAATCTCTCCAGATGTTTATAGGAATGTCCTCTGTAGCTATAGGCAGATTCAGATTGTGGATTTAGTTTTATCGTCTCTGTATAATCCTGAGCTGCTTTCTCATAATTCTTAATACAGAAATAGCAATGAGCTCTGTTTATAAAAGCTAAAGAATTCACAGGATGTAGTTTTATCGATTCTGAAAAATCCGCGATAGCCTTTTCATACTCCTTAAGAGCATAATAACTGTTTCCTCTGTTGTTAAAGCATCTATGATTATATTTATTTAAAGCAATAGCATGGGATAAATCGTTAAATCCATTTTCATGATCGTTGAGATAGAAATAGCACAAACCTCTGAAACTGTATGCCATCTCACCACTGGGAGATAGTTTGATCTTCTCCGTATAATCCTTAATAGCCAGATCATATTGTTTCAAACTGAAATAACAATTACCCCGGTTATAAACCGTTGTAGAATTTTCCGGATTCAGTTTTAATGATTCGGAATAATCCAGAGCAGCCTTACTGAATTCATTATTATTATAGTAGCAGGTTCCTCGATAATCATAAGCATCGTAATTAGTGGGGTCAATAGCTATCAAATCAGTGAAAAGCTTGATACTTTCGCTATAATCATTGCGCTTATAGGCTGCTAATGCCTTGCCATAAATAACATCGGAATTCCCCTTGTTTTCACTCTCTACCTTTCTGCTTTTCTTTTTTTGATGATTCACACTGTTTGCTTTACCATATCTGGTTAAAAGTTTATAAACATCCCCAGCAAAATTCTGACTATTGGCAACACTGATGACAATATCCTCAGGTGTCCCCTTTTTTATCATCTCGATGAGAATACTTTCAGCCGGAGAGGTTTTCTCTGAATCCTCATTTTCACCAGTGGGACATTGCAGTGTCTGATAAAGAGTTAATTCATTATTTATCACATAGATCACTTCAGATTCTATCTTATAAGCAGTCTTTGATGAGATATTCAGCGAATTTGCAAAGGATAGCAATTCGATCCGTTCCTTGTCATCTATCTCATTATCGTGTAGATACTTATTCTTAACCATAACCGCATATTTCAGATAATCATCATAATCAGGATTTTTCAATTCTTCAACAATAATACTGAGTAATTTTGTATAGGGTTTTACACCTCTTCTATCAAATTTCTCCTTTTTGTTTGATAGGAATTTCCTCACCGCCAGATCAACATTATCATTAGAATTTACCAAAACACTGAGTGATAATTTCTCGAAGATTCCTTCGTATATCTCTCGTTGATCTGTTTCGTTGTTTTCTGCAGATAACGACTCGATCTCGGAACCAAGACCATATTTATCGTCCAGAGGTAGCTGATAATATTTCTGATAGAAAAACGACGTAAGTAGTTGTGGTATGATTTTTTTTGAATCAGCAATAATCCCCTTCCAATCCTGCTCTTTATTAGCGACATTATCAAAATTATACATAATGGAAGAGTAGATTAGATATAATGACAAAGGAAGCCCGATAGATTTTGGTGTTTCCTTTTGAAGGTTCAGCTCTTCGATGACAATTTCGAAGGCATCCAAAAGGTCTGATGCATCATCATCACTTGGTTTATGATTACCGGAGTGAGCAAATTTATTTCTTATTGAATTGGCAATATCCAGGGAAGACTTGATATTTCCCTTAAGCCAGGGATGCTCTTCTGCTGCAAACTTCTGACATAATTTTGTATAATAACCAATAGATACTCCAATTGTCGGTTTACTAATAAAATCCAAAAAACGATTAGATTTATCTTTCTGGAAGGATTTTTCAAATTCAATATAAATCTCTTTTTGATGCTGAGATTTCAAAGTAGTAGGAAAGGTTCTAAAAATGTATGCAACCAGCCCTTCAACAATCTTACCACCCTCTCGAACAACTTTATCATAACTCTTCTCATCATAATATTTTTCTAATCTAATATACTCTTCTTTAAAGGTTTCAAACATATTTTTTCTCCAGAATATTCTTTCAAAAAGAAAATTAGTCCAGGTTCATAATTGTCAAATATATTATTGTCTTCTCTAGTTTGGATAGGATAAGATGGCCTTGTTTAATCAGCATTTAATGGGCGTATCATTATGATTATAAGCAGTAATCTTTACTGATCTGTCATATCAGCAAAACATCTTCAGGTAATAAATTAAGGTGGATCTGCTTTAACCGTCCAGTTAAAGCAAGTTAATAGTTTAGGAAAGTGGGTTGTATTTATCCAACCTGAAAAGAAAAGGCAGTTTGGACAGGAAACCCGCATCTGCAAAGTGATTAAGCCCTGCGGTGTTAGTCGGTCTGGAAAAAACACATCAAAGTAATTGACGAAATAGTCCGATTTATTTTTTGTAAATTACAATCATAAAATAAAACGATAAGCATAAGGATGGTTATAGTTGAAGAAGCAGCCCATTGGTATTTTTGATTCTGGCGTAGGTGGTTTAACTGTATTCAAAGAGATTCGGAAGCAATTTCCCCACGAGGACATCTGTTATTTTGGTGATACAGCTCGAGTACCTTACGGGCCAAAATCCAGGCAGACGGTTATAGAATATTCTATCCAGAATGCTCGATTTTTAACACAGTTAGGTGCAAAAATAATCATTGTAGCCTGCAACACATCCAGTGCTGTTGCTATCGAGACGCTTCGTGACACATTGAACGTTCCGGTGATGGGTGTTATTGAGCCGGGAGCCATCGAAGCTGTTAAATCTACAAAAAACTCAACTATCGGTGTAATCGGTACAGAAGGAACAATTCGCAGCTCTGCATATCGTGATGAGATTTGCAAAATCCAACCTGAAGCAGAAGTAATTTCACAAACCTGTCCCCTGTTTGTATCCCTTGTGGAAGAGGGCTGGGAAGACCACAAAATCACCAGTCTTGTAATAGAAGAGTATCTGAAGAATTTAAAGGGCAGGCAAATAGATACGCTTGTTTTGGGTTGTACACATTATCCAATATTAAAGCAGGAAATACGGAAATACATGGGTGACGGTATTACGCTGGTTGATAGTGCAGAGGCAATATCTAATCAACTTCATGAAATCCTTCCGGAGCCACAATCAGAGGGTAAGGGACGTGATTTTTTCTACGTCAGCGATAATGAAGAGAAGTTCCGTCAAATCGCAAGCAGAATATTGGAGACAGAGATAATCTCGCTGGTAAAAGTGCGAACTGGTGAAAGTTGGTATATTGAAAATGAGTAGATTATCTGAGATCGCATTCAATCTGGTTAATAATTTCCTGAAAATCCGCAAGAATGATACGGTAACAATTACAGGAAAGATCCATAATTTTGAATCAACAGAAGGAGAGTTGGAGGAGATTCCCTTTATTGAGGAGTTAAATATAGCGATTCGCAAGCGGGAAGCCTTAACCGATGTTCGCATCGCTACAGACAATCTTGCATATCGTTATTCTAAGGAGTTATTATCCCAGCAACGAGATTTTGCCCAGAAATACCATCAGTCATGGATCAAAGAGATTTCCACCCTTATTGATGTAAGTTGGCACAGTCTTGCTAAGGATATGGCCAACGAAATGAAGAATCTCAACGAGGGAATATCAGAGAGT
>CAYYLA010000013.1:12971-22043 GCA_964441785.1 uncultured Candidatus Cloacimonadota bacterium
ACTATCCTACCACACAATTGGCTAAGAAAATCGGTTGTGAATTTGAGAAGTTGAAACGGGCTTATCTTGATATGATAAATTGCAATTATCCACTTTTAAAAATGCAGGCAGAAGAGATGCGGGAAGAGTTTTATTCCTTTGGCAATTATCGTATCTTATCATCAGGAGAAGAACTTGATCTTAAGATTTTGAAAAATAAGTATCAGCTTTACATGGGATATCCAACCGATCATAATATCACCGTGTTGCCAGTTTAAATGGAACCTTCACCGCCAGTAATGTTTATTATCGCAACCATATCTATAAGAATGTTAAGATAAATTTCGTAGATGGAAATATCCGATTTGTAACCTTTAAAGCTCAAAAGAAAGGAAATTACCTCTTGCAGAACACCGTGATGTCCAGTCAATCCGAGTGTTTTTTCTCATTGGGCTTTAATAATCAACACAACGCATATACGGGATTCTATCTATATGACAGATGTTTGAAGGGAAATATAATTCTCAAATTATTCGATCAGGATTCCTATCCGGTAATCTTTTCGAACCTGAATGCAGAAATTAAAAAAAGAAAATAGAGGTTTAAAATGGCTAAACATGTATTTGTAGTTGGAGGAGTTTTATCATCCCTTGGAAAGGGTATTATCTCGTCATCTGTAGGGTTATTGATGAAAAAGATGGGTTATAAAGTAGCGATGCAGAAATTTGATCCATATCTTAATGTGGATCCTGGAACCATGAGTCCCTTTCAACATGGAGAAGTATTTGTAACAGACGATGGAGCCGAGACCGAGCTTGATCTTGGTCATTATGAACGGTTTATTGGTATTCCATTATCCAAACATTCCAATGCAACCTCAGTGCAGGTTTACGATACCGTCATCAATAAAGAGAGAAAGGGCGATTATCTGGGCAAAACTGTTCAGGTTATCCCACATGTAACCGGTGAAATCAAGAATCTTGTTCGCAAGGTGGCCAAGGATAATGATATTGTAATCACAGAGATCGGTGGAACTGTCGGCGATATTGAAAGTCTACCCTTTCTGGAAGCTATTCGTCAGTTCCGTCTTGAGGTGGGTGTAGAAAATTCTCTCTTCATCTTTTTGACCTATGTTCCCTATTTACGTGCAGCCGGTGAATTAAAAACCAAACCAACCCAACATGCAACTACAAAACTTAGAGAGATCGGTATCCAACCCGATATTCTGGTATGTCGGTCAGAGACTCCGTTCAATGATGAGATACGATCCAAGATAGCTCTTTTTACAAATGTTCAAAAAAGTAGAGTTATAAATTCCTATGATGTAAGCACAATCTATGAAGTTCCAAAAGTGCTGATGGAAAGTAATCTTCATGAAAAGATCTGTGAACATTTCCATCTTCAGCAAAATACTATCAATTTTAAAGATTGGGATCAGATTATAAACAATATTAAAAACTCCAAACAGGAAGTCACCATTGCTGTGTGTGGAAAATATGTTGAACATCAGGATGCTTACAAAAGCGTTAATGCTGCTTTGATTCATGCTGCTGCTGCTAATAAATTAAAGTTGAAAATCGAATGGGTGGATTCCGAAAAGAATGACACCTGTGATAAATTCGGTGATGTTCTGAATAATGTTGATGGTATCTTAATCCCTGGTGGATTTGGATTGAGAGGGATTGATGGTAAGATAGCCATAGCCAAGTATGCTCGTGAGAACAATATCCCGTTTTTCGGTATCTGTCTGGGTATGCAGATTGCAGTAATCGAGTTTGCACAGAATGTCTGTAAATTGGAGAATGCCTATTCCAGCGAATTTGATGAACACTGTACAAATCCTGTTATCGATATTATGGAAGATCAGAAATATATCGAGATGATGGGTGGATCAATGCGTCTTGGAGCATATCCATGTAGCGTTAAAAAGGATTCATTAGCACACAAAATCTACAAAAAAATCGATATCTCCGAACGCCATCGACATCGTTATGAATTTAACAATAAATACCGAGATGTTATAGAAGAAAATGGAATGAAAATCTCAGGAACATCCCCAGATGAATTTCTGGTTGAGATTGTTGAAATAGCTGATCATCCATTCTATATTGGTGTTCAATTTCATCCAGAATTTAAATCGAGACCAGATCTACCACAACCTATCTTCTATAATTTTGTAAAAAAAGCTTTTGAACAGAAAAAATCAAAGAAGAAGAATAAATGAATCTTGTAGAAAATATATTTGCAACAGTCGAAAAATATCTTGGCGTTGAATCTACCGCTGCCCAGATCATCAGTTTTGTAATCTATCTGATTCTGGTAATGGTTATCTTTTTGGTTGCGAGACATTTTCTGTTAAAAATCATCCATAAAATCATAAATCGTACCCGTACACAACTGGATGATGCTCTGGTTAATTTCAAGGTTATTCACAACGCATTATCCCTGCTACCATTGTTCATCCTATATGCTTCAGCTCCTATGTTTACACTGTTTGGATCATTTCTGGCAAATCTTCTGAAGGTTATCATTGCCTGGAATATTGTGTTTATCATCTCTGCTTTTCTCAATGCATTGAACTTTATCTATATGCAGTCACGACGATCGAAAAACCGCCCGATCAAAGGATATTTACAGATAGTATCAATATTCATGTATGTGATTGTTGCCATTACTACCCTGGCAATTCTCCTGGGAAAATCACCCTGGTTGATGTTGAGCAGTCTCGGAGCAATGACAGCTGTTATACTATTCATATTCAAGGATACGATCTTATCACTTCTGGCCAGTTTTCAGATTACCTTTAACGATTTAATCCGAAATGGTGACTGGCTTGATGTCCCACAATTCAATGCAAATGGGACAGTTGTTGATGTTGCATTACATTCAATCAAAATCCAAAATTGGGATAAGACAATATCCATTATTCCCACTCATAAATTACTGGATGGTTCATTCAAAAACTGGGAAGCAATGTCCAATTCCGGTGGACGCAGGATAAAACGTTCTATCAATATTGATATAAATTCTATTAAGTTTGTTGGAAAACAGCTGCTTGAAGAGTTGAAACAAATCACTATCCTGCAACCCTATCTTGAATCAAAGCTTCAGGAGATATCAAATTATAACAGCTCTAAGTCATTCTCAGAGAATGATATGATTAATTCAAGACATCTAACCAATATCGGCACATTCCGAGCTTACATCGATAAATATCTTCGCAATCATCCGCTTATTCATAAGGATATGACATTGATCGTGCGCCAGCTTCCTGCTACTGATAAGGGATTACCACTTGAGATTTATGCATTCTCAACAGATACCGCCTGGGCTAATTACGAAGCAATTCAATCGGATATCTTTGATCATCTTTACGCTGTGATTTCTCACTTCCAATTGAAAATATTCCAGTCTCCCAGTGGTTTTGATTTTAAACAACTGAAATCGGAGGAAACCGAAAACAGCCAGGATTAATCACTGATTCTTGTATATAATTGAAATTTTTATATAAATCATCAGATACATATCTGATGATTTTTTTTTGATCAAAGATAATTTACTTAAGTTGTTTTAACTCAATAAATAACTATTTAATCGATCCTAATGATTTCATTCAGCTAATTTCAATCGGTTATCTTTCAACCTTGAATATGAATTTATTGCGAAACAATCAGATATTTTCTTTGACATTGGAACTTCATTATTTATTTTATGGTATTGAATATTGTCAAAGGCAATTAATTCATTCTAAACCGAAACAGGTTTATCCCGTTATTGATTCGGGTGTACCAGGTACTTATCATCATGCTGATGTAATTAACCAAAAGGGGGAAACCTGGTGATAATCAATTGTTATTAACAACTATTATCGAATAAATTCAATATTAAAAAAAAAGAGGAGGATATTTATGGGAAAGGATGATCGTGATAAAACCATCGAAGAATGTATTCAACGTGCTAATGAAACGTCTGAACTTAAGTTAGGCAGGAGTCAGAAGACCTTTGATGATCTTAGCTCCAGCAGTGATTTAATCTATGGACTGGAAGACAAGCCTAAAGTTAGAGATAGTATTTTTGCCGGGCTTCAACACCTTTTAGCAATTTTTGTAGGAATAATAACGCCAACCCTTGTAATTGGAGGGGCTCTAGGCCTTGCCGAACATGTACCCTATCTCATCAGCATGGCTCTGATTGTTTCAGGTGTTGCTACCTTTATTCAGGTAAAAAGAGTTGGCCCAATAGGTTCAGGTTTATTGAGTATCCAGGGTACCAGTTTTGCCTTCCTTGGCTCTATACTGGCAGCCGGATTTCTGGTGAAAAATCAGGGTGGATCCAGTGAGGAAATTCTAGCTACGATATTTGCCATCTGTTTTGTTGGTGCCTTTATAGAGATGTTTCTCAGCCGTTTTCTACACCTTTTAAAGAAGATCATAACCCCAACCGTAACAGGTATTGTTGTAACAACCATCGGTCTTAGTCTGATTAAGGTTGGTATAACAGATATGGCAGGTGGACAGTGGTTATTAACAAACAAGCCGGAATTATTTGGATCACTTCAAAATCTGGGGTTAGGTTTTCTTGTTTTAGTCATCATCGTTATCCTCAATCGCAGCAAAAACCAATTCCTGAGAATGAGTTCCATCGTTATCGGATTAATCACAGGCTATATCATAGCTTTGATTTTTGGCCTGGTAGATCTTTCCGGACTTAAGGATCTTCCCATTGTCAGTATACCAATTCCATTTAAATATGGATTCAAATTTAACCTGACAGCATTTATCCCGGTAGCATTAATTTATCTTATAACAACCATAGAATCAATCGGTGATTTAACAGCCACATCGATGGTGTCCAAGGAACCGATAGAAGGTGATTTATACATAAAGCGAATCAAAGGTGGTGTATTGGGTGATGGGGTTAACTCTGCATTAGCAGCTATGTTTAACACCTTTCCAAACACAACTTTCAGCCAGAATAATGGTGTGATACAACTCACTGGTGTTGCCAGCAGATATGTTGGTATGTATATAGCAGGATTTCTTGTATTACTAGGATTATTCCCGGTTATCGGTGGGATTTTCCAGCAGATGCCAAAATCTGTATTGGGTGGAGCAACAATTGTAATGTTTGCAACAGTTGCAGCAGCAGGTATAAAAATCATAGCATCACATAAGATTGATCGCAGAGCGATGATGATAATGGCATTATCATTTGGTTTGGGCTTAGGCGTGATGATGGTACCTCAGGTACTAAGTGCAATGCCTCCGACTATCCAGAAAATCTTTGGATCTCCCATAACAACCGGGGGATTAACAGCAATTATCAGTAATATGATTCTGCCTGATCATAAAAATTAATCAGTCAAAATATAGAAGCAGGATGTAATAGATATTGTTATCGTTACATCCTGCTTTTTTTATTTGATATTTCTATTGCTTCTCAATAACCAGTATATAATCACCAAATTCAGAAAATTCTTTATCGAAACTTGTATTATCATTATAAACAGGTGAAATCACGATAGTGGTAGCCTTTGGATTGAGCAATTCAAATTTCTGAGCTGTTCCAAGATGATAACGTGAGTGAAAATCTCCATTATAATGGATGATCGAGTGATCTGCAAATCTGTCCAGTGTATAAGCAATTGCTTCTGCCATTGTATCATCTTTTATACATTGAGCTGCATAAAGTGCATCCAGCATGGATTCATCAATAGGCATACCTCCATGCCCCGCCATATTGGCTTGCATGGTTTGAATAAACTCATCATAGTATCTATCGTTGATTACTTTATGTTCTTTAGCCACATAAACCAGATCAGATCGGGCAATAGAATCATAACCACTTTTCTTCACTTGTGATGCTAATCGTCGTGGGATATTTGCAGCAAGAACTTGCAGCTCCTTATCTTTAGCAAAATCAACAATAGGTTTATAATCTGTAAGATAATTTGGCCAGGCTCGTGCTGATTCCATAAAAGCGGCTTCATCCTCGATTCGATCATTCAAAAATTGATTCACCACCTGTTGTGTATCACGTTCGAACAGCTCCATAGAGATAATTAATGTCTCATCATTTTCATATCGCATCCTCAGATATTCAAATTCAAGATGATGAATAAGGGAGTCACCATGAAACTCGCCAAAGAAGACAACATCTGTTTCTGATGTTTGCTCAACAATATCTTTTACTGTAACAGCTAGTCCATTTTTATCATAAAATTGAAAAGATTGTGCAGATAATAGTGTTGTAAAAGCAATTAGTAGAAGTACTACTATCTTTTTCATTAATAACCCCGCTTATTTTTCAGGAAATCAATAGATGTTTTTCTATTATAAACTGCCAGGATTTCTGCACAAATACTGATAGCTATCTCCTGAGTAGTTGTCTTGCCTATATTTAAGCCAATAGGAGCATAAATTGATTCGATCAAAGCACCCTCGTAATTATGTTTACGGATCTTATCAACAGCCTCTTTAACCTTAATTTTTGATCCGATCATTCCAATATATCTCACCTGATGATTTGCTCTGCAGATATGATCCAGAATATCATAATCATAAATATGCCCATGAGTGAATATCAGCACAGAATCTTCTTTGCCAGGAGCAAAATCCTTGAGGTAATCGTTGTAATCCATTGCGATAGTTTTATCTGCTCCAGTCAATCGTTCAGGATTGGCATATTCTTCCCGGTTATCAATAACAACTGTATAAAAGCCCAGTGGTTTAAGAACGGGTAAAATACTGCGACAAAGATGCCCTGCTCCAAAGATAAAGATACGTTTACCAGCGGGAAAATACTCTAAAAAGACCTTTGCTTCTCCCCCACAGACCATCCCAATACCAGCTGAGGTTTCGGTAAGAAGATAGCTTTCGAAAGCGTTTTCACCGGTTTTAAAAATCTCGTTACACTTATCCAGTACCATCCGTTCCAGTTTTCCGCCACCTACCGTACCTTCCATAGTACCATTTTCGTAAGCAATTAATTTAAATCCACTTCGCCCAGGTGTTTTATCGGCTCCCACAACCACTGTTGCTAATACAAAGGGAATACCATTCTGTTGATTGCTGACCGCTTTACTAAAAATCTCATTTAGAGGTGTTTCCATTATTCATCCTATTTACTTTTTCCAGATAATCTATTCTGGTGTTCAAATTTTCAAAAATAGAGCTATTGTTTACAAGTAGAAATTTTCTTTTTTTGGGATATTGTCTAATTACATCCCGCAGTGTACCTTCATCGTCATAATCTAAAACAATCATTCCAAATTGGTAACTCATCAATATTGGATGCCCACTTCGCATTGTACCATCGCGTTGTGAATGAGGTTGGATAACAAAATATTCCGGATCATAGAATTCTATCAAACCCCTATAAACAGTAGGCTCAACAAATGGTTGATCTATCATTTGCAAAAAAAAAGGTTCCTTCTCCGGCAGGTTGGATATCCCAACTTTTACCGAGCTGAACATACCCTTCTCGTAGTGATCATTATAGACAATCTTCAGATTACAGGGTAATGAATGGCTGGAAAAGAAAGTCTCTAAATGTTCAAAATTTTTTCCACCTACAATCACAATAGTATCACAGAATTCAGCTATCTTATCCGCAAGATGTTGAATGACCGGTTTATTATCATAGGCAAGAAATGCTTTATCCTGGCCCATCCTGGAGGAGAGGCCTGCGGCTAATATAATAGAATTCACTAATTATTTCTTGGATGATTTAATCAAGACATCCTTATATTCTTGAAAATCAAGAGATAACCGTTTTAACTGCCGCATTACAAATCCGCGTTTTTTATGATTGCTTTTAAGAATTGCATTACTTATTTTAAAAATCAATTTCTCATAATCGAAGGGTTTATTTATATAGTCGTAAGCACCTAATTCAATAGCCCTGATAGCACTTTCTGTGCTTCCATAACCCGTAATCATAATAACAGGAAGATTCTTATCAATCTTCTTCACCTTCTCCAGAACCTGCATACCATTCATCCCGGGAAGCATTATATCCAGAAGCATTAAATCGGGAATACCTTTTTTAACTTCTTCTATCGCCATGCTTCCCCACATGGTAGTGATTACATCATAACCTTCTTCTTTTAAAATATGAGATAATGTTATCTGTAGATTTTTATCATCCTCAACTATCAAAACTGTCTTCATACAAATTTCCTTCAATTTATCTTCAAGTATCAGGGAACTAGTGTCTACTTCATTCACGATGCATTCATTTTTCTTGAATCATTTAATATGGATTTTATTCATTCTGTCAAATGAAATTCTACAAAATATGATTTTTGTTAAACTCTGCACCAATAAGATTTCGGTTTTATTAAAAACTTTCCTTTCGAAAATTCTCTGTCCTCAAAATATACAAGATAAAAGTAATTGACAATTGAGTTGCACTGCACTTATTTCATATACGGCCCGGAGGTAATTATGATGGATTCGTTTATAATAGAAAACAGTCATATTGAAAAATTGACCAAAATTGGTATCGCCCTGTCTGCAGAGACTGATCTGGATGATTTCTTCAAACTGGTTCTTGATGAAGCAATTTCATATTCCAATGCAGATGCCGGAACGATTTATACGGTATCGAAAGATAAGAAAAGCCTTGATTTTCAGGTGTTATGCACAATATCCAAAAAAATCCAGTTAGGACCTGCAGATGTATCAAAATGGCCAAGCGTAAAGCTGTTTGATCAGCTTGGTAACAAGCGATTGAAGAATTTCGTTTCTTATGTTTATCATAATAAGGAAACCCTCTGTCTCGAAGATGTTTACGATCAGGAGGTGTTTGATGCCAGCGGTACTAAAGAGTATGACCGCAACAATAATTACCGATCCAAATCGATGCTTGCTATTCCAATGAAAAATCATGAAAATGAAGTCCTGGGCGTTATTCAATTGATTAATTGCATCGATGATGAATATAATATAAGTACCTTCTCAAAATCCCACATCCGCATGTTAACATCACTGGCATCTCAAGCAGGGATTGCCTTATCAAACAAAAAGCTGATAGAGGAACTGGAGAATCTTTTACTCCAATTCATCCAAACTATTGCGGGTGCAATTGACC
>CAYYLA010000014.1:0-5413 GCA_964441785.1 uncultured Candidatus Cloacimonadota bacterium
GACATTAGTAAAGACATAATTGTCAAAAAAATAAATACAATTATTAACTGAATTTTGTTTTTCCTCATGTTTTCCTCCTGTAATTAAGAACCTGAATTATTATCGTTTTTTACTTTGTTAGGCAATGGAGGTTTTACATCTCCTTGAATACTGCAAACAAGGGAATTTTTTCCTGGATTAATTTGTTTTTTATTAAGTTTCTCAATCGCCTTAGGCATAATGTCCCCCTGAGTCTTACATTCGATTGTCGATAATGTTTGATTTTCGACACTTTTACTTAAAATTGCACTTACACTAAATGCTGACATGATGAGAATTAATACAAAAATTGATACAATGATCCTTTGTGAATTGTTTTTCATTTTAATTTACCTCCATCCTTTTATCCTAATTTGACATTTCCTGTTCTCTGATAATACTTGACAAGCAATTTTTGTCTTACATGATTATTTTTATTCAATTCGTTGATTATGATAATTTTATTTCATTGTTTGTTAAAAAACTTGACGCATATCTCTTGTGTTAAATTCTGACTCAAATTAAAAAAGAAGTATCCGCTTCTACCTTACGGTTTCCTTTGTGAATACTTGTTAAGGTCGTAAAATTTTTATTATAGATTATTCTATAATAACTAAAGGCGGATGCTATATCCGTCTTTTTTTTATTTAAAAACAAGGAGGTATATTTGGGTTGGAGAAGTAGAGGTAAAGCAAAGACTAAACCTGAAGTCCCAAAAGAAAGAATTAATGAACAAATTAGAGTTCAACGTGTAAGGCTTATATCAGCCAAGGGTCAACAAATTGGTGTTGTTTCTATTGGTGAAGCAATGACTGAAGCTGAAAAAGCTGGCTTGGATTTGGTGGAAATCTCACCTAACGCTAATCCACCAGTTTGTAAAATTATGGATTTTGGACAATATCATTATCAAAAAGAAAGAAAAATGAGAGAATCAAGAAAGAAACAGCATATTGTTCAAACAAAAGAAGTTAAATTTGGTCCTAATACTGAAGAACATGATTATAACTTTAAGAAAAATAATGCAATTAAGTTCTTGAAACAACACAATAAAGTTAAATTCACTGTTCGCTTCAGGGGTCGACAATTAGCTCACAAAGATCTGGGATTTAAGCTTTTAGAAAAACTATTGGGCGAACTAAAGGAATTTGTCGATGTAGATTTTCAACCTAAAAGTGAAGGAAGAACTATCTTCACTATTGTAACTCCAAAAAAAGACATAGATAAGCTTCTTGATACTACAGAAGAAGATAACGAAGAAGAAGATAATAAATAAAATACAGGGGGAATTATGCCTAAACTTAAAACTCGTAGAGCAGTTGCTAAAAGGTTTAAGGTTACAGCAAAAGGTAAACTTAAAAGATCTCATGCCTTTGCAAAACATATATTAACCAAGAAATCTGCTAAAAGAAAACGTAACTTGAGAAGTTCTGATTTAGTCAGTAAACCTGATGAAGCTAGAATGAAGAAAATGCTTGGGATCTAATTAAAGGAGAATATTATGCCACGTTCAGTAAATAATGTAGCACATAAAGCAAGAAAGAAAAAATACCTTAAAGCTGCCAAAGGTTATGTTGGTGGAAGAAGTAAATTGTATCGTACAGCGAGACAAGCTGTCGAAAATAGTTGGCAATATGCTTATAGAGATAGAAAAAATAAAAAACGAGAATTTAGAAGACTCTGGATTATAAGAATTAATGCAGCAGCAAGAATGAATGGATTAACTTATAGCACATTGATTAATGGTTTGAAAAAAGCAGATGTTGAAATCGATAGAAAAGTTTTAGCTCATCTTGCTTTTGAAGATATGGCTGCGTTTACGAAGTTATGTGAAATCGCTAAAGAGAACATTAGTTAAATAGGATAAAACGTGAAAGAGGAACTAGCATTAATACTTGAAGAGGCTCAAGGACTTATTAAGACTGCTGATAACCTACATGATCTTCAGCAGTTAAAGTCAAAATATCTTGGGAAAAAAAGTCAGTTAAATCTGCTTATGAGAGAATTAGCTAAACTACCTAAAGAAGAGAGACCACTCTTTGGTAAATTAGTTAATGAAGCGAAAACTGAATTATCAGTTATTATTACAAAGCAGGAAAAGAAGATTAAAGAAGCTGAATATGAAAAGGATTTAGCTTCAAATGTTATCGATGTGACATTACCTGGAAAAACCAGAAATAAAGGGAGTTTGCATCCAATAACAATGATTTGGCAAGAGATTGAGGATGTGTTTTTATCATTGGGCTTTGATATTGCAGAAGGTCCTGATGTTGAAGATGAGTATCACAATTTTGATGCTTTAAATACTCCTAAAGATCATCCTGCTAGAGATCTTTCTGACACTTTTTATATTAATGATAATGTTTTACTCAGAACTCAAACATCTACTGTACAAATTAGAGTGATGGAGAATCATAAACCACCAATCAGAATTATTTCACCCGGTAGTTGCTATCGTAATGAAAATGATGCTTCGCACTCACCCATGTTTCATCAGGTTGAAGCATTGGTAGTTGATGAGGGTGTTGATTTTATCGATTTAAGAGATATGCTGAATATCTTTGTGAAAAAGATTTTTGGTGAGGAGATTGAATCCAGAATCAGACCGCATTTCTTCCCTTTTACTGAACCCAGTGCAGAGATTGATATTGTCTGTGTTAAATGCCTTGGAAAAGGTTGTAATCTTTGTAAGGGTAGTGGATGGCTGGAAATGGGTGGCGCTGGTATGGTTGATCCTAATGTATTAGAAAACCTTGGAATTGATTCAGAAAAATACACTGGATATGCATTTGGCCTTGGTATGGACAGAATTGCTATGCTAAAGTATAAGATTACAGACATGAGATTACTATTTGAAAACGATCTTCGTTTTCTTAAGCAATTTTAAAAGGGTAAGAACGGTATTTTATGAAAATAAGTTATAATTGGCTTAAACAGTACATAAATTTAGATTATTCGGTTGAGGAACTTGAGAATAAATTAACCTTTGCCGGGATTGAAGTAGAAGATATTAAGATTCTTGGGGATAATCTCAAGCAAATTACAATAGCTGAAATTATCGAGAAGAAGAAACATCCTGAGGCTGATAAACTTTCAGTTTGTAGCGTTAATGACGGAAAAGAGATTCTCCAGATAGTGTGTGGTGCTCCGAATTGTAATGAAGGTAAAAAGGTGGCTCTAGCTCCTATTGGAGCTTCTATTGGTGATTTTAAAATCAAAAAGGCTAAGCTCAGAGGGGTATTGTCTTTTGGAATGTTATGTTCTGAAAAGGAACTTGGTATTTCAGATAATCACGATGGTATAATGATACTACCTGATGATGCACCAGTGGGAGAAACATTAGCAGAATTTCTTAAAATATCTGATGCTGTTTATGATGTAGAGATAACTCCAAATCGTCCTGACTTGTTAGGTATGATTGGTGTAGCTCGGGATTTATCTGCTCTTATTAATGTACCTGTATCGTTACCGGAATTTTCAATACAAACCATAGATGAAGATATTTTCAGTAAATTAGCTTTAGATAACCAGGCACCTGATTTGTGTACAAGATACACGGCAAAAGTTATAAAAAATGTTACTGTTTCAGAATCACCAGAGTGGTTGAAAAATCGATTATTATCTATTGGTTTAAGACCAATAAACAATATAGTTGATATAACTAATTATGTTATGATGGAGTATGGTCATCCATTACATGCTTTTGATTATGATAAAATATCCGGCAAAAAAATTGTTGTCAGAAGGGCTTTGGATAAAGAGAACTTTAATGCTCTTGATGACAATGATTACGAGTTAAAAAGCTCTGATTTGGTTATTGCTGATGCAGAAAAACCAGTTGCTTTAGCTGGTGTTATTGGTGGATCAAATTCACAGATATCAACAAATACTAAAACGGTTGTTCTAGAAGCTGCTAACTTTTTATACAGTACAGTTCGGAAAAGTGCTGGTAGAATGAATATCGTTACGGATTCTGGGTATAGGTTTGAACGTAATCTTTCTGATGCGATAGTAGAAGAGATTAGTAACAGAGCTGCTGCTTTGATAGTTACACTGGCTGGTGGAGTTATCTTAAAGGGAACCCTTGATTCTTATCCTGTTCCTGCAAAAAATAGAATTGTTGAATTACGAACCAATAGAGTCAGAACCATTCTGGGTATATCCATATCAAAAAGTAAAATTGTAGATTATTTAATAGCTCTGGGTTTGAAATTTCTTGATACAAAATCTTCTGATGAAAATCTGGCTTTCGAAATTCCAAGCAATAGAAGAGATTTAACCAGAGAAATTGATCTTATTGAAGAGATTATTAGATTGCATGGATATAATAATGTACCAACCAAAATGAAAATTCAAAATATCATGAATAGGGAAGCAATCTTCTCTAGAAGAGATGTTAAAAATATATTGGTAAATCATGGTTTCTCTGAAACATTGCATTGGAATTTTGGTGATCCTGCTGATCTTGATAATCTTAACATTTCTGCTGATGATGATAGAAGAAATTATATTGAGTTGAAAAATCCTCTGGGTAGTAGTTACTCTATTTTACGACCATTACTATTACCTACGATGTTGAATAATGCCGCATATAATGTTAATCACGGTGCGAAAAATATTAAGACTTTTGAGATAGCCAAAGTTTTTTCTAGAGGGAAAAAGGCTCTATCTTGCGAAGAGTATCATGTAACTGGAATAATGATTGGTAATCTTTTTGAGACTCACTGGAGCAGAAATCAGGAAGAAGTGGATTTCTTTGATCTTAAAGGTGTTGTTGAAGAGATTTTGGATAATTTGTCGTTAAAGGAAGTCGAATACAAAAAATCTTCTGAATCATTTTATCAGAAAGGTATTGGTGCTGATGTAGTATTTAAGGGTAAAACAATTGGATCACTCGGTAAGATTGATAAATTGATATCTGAAAAATATGATTTAGAAAATTCGGTGTTCAGCTTTGATTTAAATCTGGATCTAATAAAAAGCCTTCAGAAAAATGAATTACCTGTTTTTGAAGAGATACCAAAATTTCCACCAGTTTTGCGCGATTTATCATTTGTAATTGCAAAAGATATTACAGCTATTGAGATCATTAAAACGATCAAAAAAGTTAATGATAACATAATTAAGGATGTGATTCTTTTTGACGTTTACGAAGGTGAACATATAGAAGCTGGTTTTAGAAGTTTATCAGTTAACCTTGTTTTCAGTTCAAACAAGAAAACATTGACAGATGGATTTATTAGCAAAATTATAAACAAAATTATTAATAGTTTGCAGAATAATTATAATATAAAGATGAGGTAAATTTGTTTGAACAAGAAAACAATCTCGAAAATAAAATACAAAGATTAATAGATAATTTTAAGCAACTGAAAGGTGATTTTAATAATCTTTCAGT
>CAYYLA010000014.1:5498-21979 GCA_964441785.1 uncultured Candidatus Cloacimonadota bacterium
ATGAGATTAATCAATTAAAAGAGACACTTAATCTATTGAATGGTGATGTGGATTCTCTTAAGCGAGAAAATACAGAGAAGCTGAAAGAGAATGCTAGCCTAAAGGAAAAGATCTCTAATCTTGAGCAAAATACCGAAAGTGCTGTGTCAAAAATTGATTTGATTTTAGATCAAATTAATGAATTATAGGTAAATGAAGACAGTTGAAATTGAGATATTAGGACGGAAATATTTTTTAAAAAGTGATTCGCCTTCTGAGTTGTTACAACAGGCAGAATATCTTGATAAGCAACTGGGAAAACTTAATGATAAATTTAATACAGTTGACCAGAATAAACTGTTTGTCCTTTATTGTCTTCTGTTAATTGAAGAAAATCTTACATTGACAGAAGAGAATAAAAAAAATAGAGAAGAACTTCAGCGTATTAAAGAGTTGGTGCAGAATTTAGAAAATTAATGCCTGCGGTATTCGTGATATTTATATTGTTTCTGAACTAAGTTTGAATCGGAGGTCGAGCCATTTGTGGCGCACAAGCTGGACATGATCTGGATCTGTAAAGCAAACAAGGTAGACTTCCACCCTTAATATGGGTTCGAGAAAACAATTAATACACGGTATCGCGGGTTAAATAAAAGTGAGGAAATAATGGCTATATATATTACAGTAGGATTAATTGGTTTCTTTATTGGTGCATTTATAATTTTAATTATAAATTATGTAAAACGCACTGCCGCTAATAAAAACATTCTTAATTCAAATGAATTAGCAAAGAAAATTATTGATGATGCAAAAATTGAAGCTAATCAGTTAAAGAAAAGTGCTACTCTTGAAGGTAAAGAAGAGTGGTATAAAGTTCAAAAAAAATATGAAGAAGAGATAAATCTTAGGAAGAAAGAGATACATGTTTTAGAAAGAGAATACAACGAACGTGTTTCAAAATTAGATAAACGTTTAGAAACCTTAGAGAAAAAAGATGAAAATCTGCAATCCTTTGAGAAAAAATTAAAATCTAAACAGGATTCCTTAGAACAGAAAAATATCCAGGTTGATCAGCTCATTGAACAACAGAATCTTAAACTAACCGAGATTGCAAAACTTTCTCGAGAAGAAGCAGTTCAGATCTTAAAGAACAATTTGAAAAATAAAGCTAGAAATGAAGCAGCTAAAGAGGTAAGAACAATTGCTGATCAGGCAAAGACAGATGCTAATAAATTGATAGCTGGCATATTAGCGACTGCTATGCAACGTGTGGCTGTAGATTATGTATCAGAATCTACTGTTTCTGTTGTATCATTACCCGATGAGGAAATGAAAGGCCGGATTATTGGTAGAGAGGGTAGAAACATACGATCATTCGAAAAAGCTTCCGGGGTTGATTTAATCATTGATGATACGCCTGAAGCTGTTGTTTTATCTGCTTTCGATCCTGTTAGAAGAGAAGTCGCACGATTATCTCTGGAAAAATTGATTAGTGATGGACGTATACATCCCGGACGTATTGAGCAGGTTATTGACAAGACCGCAAAAGAGATGGATGAAACATTGATGCAGATCGGTGAAAAAGCCTGCATGGAAACTAATATTCATAATATCTCTAATAATATTGTTAAATTGATAGGACGATTGAAGTATAGAACAAGTTATGGTCAAAATGTTTTATTACATTCAGTTGAAGCTGCCTGGATATGTGGAATTCTTGCAGCTGAGTTAGGATTAGACCAGGAATTGGCAAGAAGATGTGGATTTCTTCATGATATAGGTAAAGCAATTGATCACGAATATGATGGTTCTCATGCTAAATTAGGGGCAAATTTTGCTCGCAAGAATGGGGAAAGTAAGATTGTAATCAATGCTATTGAAGCTCATCACGAAGAGGTTGAATATCAAAGTGTATATGCTGTACTTACTCAGATATCTGATGCTATTTCAGGAGCAAGACCTGGTGCTAGAAGAGAGATGCTGGAAACATACATGAAACGTCTCAATAAAATGGAAGAGATTGCAAATTCTATCGAAGGTGTTAGTAAATCCTATGCTATCCAAGCGGGTAGAGAATTGAGAATTATTGTTGATCCTACCTCTGTTAATGATAAACAAACAGCCTATATTGCATCTGATATTGCTGATAAGATTGAACAGGAAATGCAATATCCTGGTCAAATTAAGGTAATGGTTATTCGTGAAACAAGACAGACAGTGATAGCAAAATAATGAATCTTCTGTTTATTGGAGACATCTTTGGTAAACCCGGGAGGGAGTTATTATCTGATTATCTGCCAAATATCCGCAAGGAATTTGAGGTTGATTTCTGCATTGCTAATGGGGAAAATGTAGCTCAGGGAAGAGGAATTACAGAACGAACTTCTAAGATGTTGTTCAAAGCGGGTGTAGATCTTTTTACAAGTGGAAATCATCTTTGGGATCAACGAGATGCTTTAGGTTTTCTGGAATGGGAACATCGAATTTTAAAACCTGCCAATTATCCTAAGCAAGCTTATGGATCAGAATATCAAATAATAAGAAATCAAAATGGCCTTAGTTTAGGTGTATTTACATTAAGTGGACAATCTTTTATGGGACCTGCTAATTCACCTTTTGAGAAAGCAGATGAGCTGATTGAGATTATTGGAAAAGAAACGCCCAATATACTTGTTGATATTCATGCGGAAGCTACAGCTGAGAAAAGAGCTTTAGGTCATTATCTTGATGGTAGAATTAGTGCTCTAGTGGGAACACATACACACATCCAAACTGCAGATGAAGAAATTTTACCCGAAGGAACTGCTTACATTACTGATGTAGGAATGACTGGTCCACATGACTCTGTTATTGGTGTGAAAAAGGAGATTATTCTCCAGAAAATGATTTCTGGAATGCCTAAAAAATATGAGGTTGCTTTAACTGGATTAGAGATTAATGCTGTTGTAATTCAAGTTGAAAATACTTCGGGCCGAGCCTGTTATATAGAAAGGATAAAACGAGGTTATTCCGATGACTAAACTAACTGCAAAACCTGTTATTAAGGAAATATACAGTAAAATAGCTGATGAGATATCAACTCTAGAAATCAAGCCAAAATTAGTAGTTATCATATTAGGAGAAGATCCGGCTGCTATGTATTACGTCGGTAATTTGGAAAAACGTGGTAACAAAATTGGCATATCTGTGACGACAGAGAAATTGGCATTAGAAACGACACAAGAGGAACTGAAGAAATTGATATTTAGTCTAAACAGGGATGACTCAGTAAGTGGTATAATGATACAGAAGCCACTTCCAGCACATATAGATGAGGATGAGATAGTGATGTCTATGAATCCTGATAAAGATGTGGATGGTTTTCATCCTGTTAATATGGGCAATCTCGTGTTGGATAGACCTGGTTTTTTGCCATCTACTCCAGCCTCAGTTTTGGAAATTCTCAGATTTTATGATATAGAAACTTCTGGAAAAAATGTTGTAATTCTTGGTCGTAGCAATATTGTTGGTAAGCCATTAGCTAATTTAATGTTAAGGAAAAACGAAACAGGAAATGCAACTGTTACAATTTGTCATAGTAGAACTGCTCAATTGGCAAAGGTAACGGAGCAAGCTGATATACTTGTTGCAGCAATTGGGCGAGCGAGGTTTGTAAGTGCCGACATGATAAAAGATGGTGCAATTGTTATTGATGTTGGTATTAATCAAATCGAGGAAGATGGTAAGATAAAGTATGTTGGTGATGTTGATTTTGATGATTGTGTTACAAAAGCATCTAACATGACTCCTGTACCGGGCGGTGTTGGATCTGTGACAACTGCTTTACTGCTGAAAAATGTGTTAAAAGCTTACAAAATTATCAATTCTTAATAGATGTTGTCTCTATAAATACATTTCGCAATTTCACTTTTGGATTTTGCACATACTCGTACACATCGCTGGCAATGGATACATTCTATACTTTTGATTTCATCATCATTTTGTAAATCAATTTGCATTGGACAGTAGTTAGCACAATTTCTACAACCTAAACTCTCTGGCACATTCCTAACAACTTTTAATCGTTTTATTTTAAAGAGCTTTCCAAGTAATTGAAATAAATTTTGCAAAGCTGCAAAAGGACATAAATACTTGCACCAAAATCGCTCTACCAGAAAACTGAAAAGAAAGAAAAGACTCAAGAAAATAGCAGCAGAAATTCCAAAACGAAGGAAGAAATTCAGATTCAGTACGGGACAGTATTTCATATAAAGACTTTGTCTGAAGCTGACTGCCAGGATAACTGTGGCTAGTAGAATCAAATATTTTGTATATTTTAAAACATCATGTGCTTTTTGAGGTATTATATGTTTAATCTTACTTTTACCTTTATGGAATGTGAAGATTTTCTCTTGTATTGTTCCTAAAAAACATGCATAACTGCAGAATTTTCTTCCAATAAAAATGGATAAAACTAATAATGAAAGGCCTAATCCAATACCAACTGGGACAGCTATAACTCCGAAAGGTACCATTGCTCCAAAGCAGACGGCCGCAAATGGACAGAATTGATGTGCATTATTTACATCTCCTTTTAATGTAAGGAAAAGCAGGATCATAAAGATTCCAAAAAATGCATTTTGGATAATTCGCCTGGTTCGGATTTTTGCCAAGGATTTAATTATTCTATTATCTGTATTCATTATAATAATTTATCCCCATTTTTATATACCTCTTTAACTTGGATCTTATCAATCTCTTTCGTAGATAAAATATCGTTATCCAAGGCAACAAAATCAGCACTTAGTCCTTTTGAAATTTTACCATACAAATGCTCTTCATTAGCGAGGATAGCTGGATTTTTTGTGTAGATTTCGGTAGCCTGATATGGTGTAAGTCTTTCATGATGATTATAAATTTTGGTTGCTGCATTTATTCCATACAAAGCGTTTAATTCAGTGATATACCAGTCAGAACCACCGGTAAGCAGGATATTTCTATTATAGATTGAACGTAATCTATTTGTACGTTTCGTACGTTCTTTACCCAATCTTTTTTCATATAAACCGTTTGGACCAGCCCAGAGGTAATCGAACATTGGTTGCATAACGGCAGAGATATTATGGGAAGCCATTCTGTCTAACATCGAATCATCAGTTAGTTCATTATGAATAATTTCGTGTTTTAAATATTTTGGCGTTTTTGATTCAGCAGCTTCATAACAACTCAGTATCTGATCTATTGCTGCATCACCTATACAATGTATACATACCTGGAGATTGTTTAAATGAGCTTCTTCAATGAAGGAAGCCCAGTTATTATTTGATCTATACAATGTTCCATTTGTGGTAGGATCATCAGTATAAGGTTCTTTCAAAGCTGCGGTATGAGATCCAAATGAACCATCGGCCAGTATGCACCCACCAATGCGTACTGCACCTAGATCAAGTGCTAATTTAACATCGGAAATCTGAGGGTAAAGAACAAAATGTGTCTGGAAACTTTCTAAATTATCAGAAATTAGCTGATAATGTTTTGCATCAGAATAAGCATCACCAATCATGGTATGAACGGATGTAATCCCGTTTGAGATTGCTATATCAGATGCTGCTTGATATGCAGAAAGTATGCTGTCATCATCAAGATTTCGATGAAACCAGTTAGAAGCTTTACCATTAAGCCGTTTATAAAGGTATCCGTTAAAATTGGATGGCAAAGGTTTATCCCAGGGGATTTTTTTTACAGCCTCGGAGTTAATCACACAGGAGTGACCATCAACTCTACGAAGCAATAAGGGTGTGTCTGGCCAGATTTTATCAAGCTCATCAATAGTGGGAAAACGTTTTTCTTTTATCAGTGTTTCATCAAAATGATATGCAAAAATTTTACCAGCAATTGGTTTTGCTGCAGCTAGTAGTTGAAAGACATCATTTAAACATGAAACATTTTCCAGGTTTACACTTAAGCTGTAAAGTCCACCTTCAAAAGAGTGTGTGTGTGTATCAGAAAAACCGGGATAAACAAATCGTCCTTTCATATCAATATTCTCTATATGATCAAGTGAAGGTTTATCCTTGTAGACATCAATAATTTTATCTTTTTCTACCAAAATAGCATTGTATATTGTTTCTTCATTTTCCATGCTATAGAAGGTTGCATTATGAAACAATTTCATCATTGAAAATCCCCTTTAAGATATCATAAAAAAGTGATACAGGAAATCCCATTACATTAAAATAGCATCCTGTTACTTTTTTAATAAATTGGCTCCCATATCCCTGAATACCATAAGCACCGGCTTTATCCATTGGCTCTTTTGTTGAAATATATTCTTCTATCTCACTAGCAGAGAGATTATTAAATTCTACTTTGGTTTTAACAAAGCCAGATACAGTTTTTTTATTATAAACAACCGCTATACCGGAATAGACCCAATGAGAGGAACCCGATAATCTTGTTAGAAAGTCTGCTGCTTCAAAATTATTTCTTGGTTTTCCCAATATGACATTATTATGATAAACAACAGTATCTGCTCCTACAACAACACAGTTTAGATCCACCTTTTGGGCAACATAAAGGGCTTTATTTCTAGCATGATGCTGAACTAGAACTCTTGGTGAAGCGGTAAAATTATCTTCACTTATACCTGCAGGTAGTTGTAAGGCTTTAATTCCTAAAAGATTAAAGATTTCCTTCCGGCGTGGAGATTGGGAAGCTAAAATGATTTTTTTATCGTTTAATATCGTATGAATCATTGATTTCTTTTATCCGAAAATATTTTTTCTACAAGATTATTTTTGGATACATATTGTCTTATCAACATAAGGTCAGGGTGAAAATCGATTTCTCCCCAATCTGATTCATTGCATTTGGAAAAAGATACTGGATAACCTTTATCTATAATTTCCTGTATGGCTTTAAGATAGAATACATTCATGTTCTCTGGTTTTCTAACCATCTCTTCTAATGTGTTTTTGTAGATTTGTGGTCCATGACCAGAGAATTTGATTATACCGACAGATTCTCCGTTAGCCTGATTTGGATCGATTTTTTTACTGACTTTTTGGATTGTTTTATCTGATTTTATAACCTTCATATCATCGTCGTCATAATGCTCTTTTTCATCAATAACCATGGTGATATTCTCATTACTTTGCAGTAGGTTTTTTATTACATCGGATGTAAACATGTCATCACCATTTATCGTAATGAACTCATCTTCCATATAATGTCTTGCAAGCCATACAGACATAAGATTATTGGATGTTTCATAAAAAGGATTGAATACAGTTTTGATATCAAATCTATCTTTGTATTTTTGTACTTTTGCTTCTATCTGTTCAGCTCGATATCCAACAATTATAACAATATCATGAATACCATTTTCTTCCAAACTATGCAATTGAGCTTCCAGCAATGTTAGTCCATCACCAACCTCAAGAAGACTCTTCGGTGTATTCTTTGTTAACGGATAGAGTCTTGTTCCTTTTCCTGCAGCTATAATTAGTGCTCTCATATATCTATACCCCTTTTTTAATCTGCATGTCATATAAAAAAATAAGTGAAGAATGTCTATAAATTTATGGATAAAATGTTGGTAGCTTACAGGAAATTGGCTAAGTAAATTTTTTACAAATAACTGAATACTATTTCAGTGATAAAAAAATCAGGAAATATCAGGTTGACAAGGAAATCAGAGATTAAATAACTTGAAATTTAAAATTAAGTTTGATAGGTGGTAAGATGGGCAATAAGAACAACAGCAAAAGTGATTTCATCCAATATAACAAGAAGATGTGGAAAGAGTATAGGAAATCATTGAAACATATCGTTTGTGATGAAACATTAACTTTGTACATTTTCAGGCCAATAGCCTTTATCTTTGTCAAACTTTTATATAAAACACCAATAACACCAAATCAGATATCACTTATCTCGATTATGGTGGGAATTTTGAGTGGGATTTTCTTTTCTCAGGGAACGCATACCGCTATGATTGTAGCAGGGTTACTTTACATGTTCAGTATTGTTTTGGATTGTGTTGATGGTATGATTGCCCGATTGAAGAAGAATGGAACTGCTGTGGGTAGAATAATCGATGGATTTGCTGACTATATTGTTGGAATCTCTGTCTATACAGGTTTTGGTATCGGGTTATCAAAAGCAAATTATCCTCTCCCTTTAGGATTGTGGGTACTGTTTGGTATTGCCGCAGTCAGCCACATTTTTCATGCAATGATTGTGGATTATTATCGCATAGAATTTATGTCTCATGGACTTGGAAAAATCACCTCAACAAGAGATGCAAATGAGAAATTCAAAGCTGAATTAGATAGTAAGAAACATGAGAGAGGGCATCTATTAGACAAGATTTTAATAGCAGCTTATATTGGATATTCACATCTTCAGATGTTTCAGGCTGATAAGGTTGAAAAATATGATAGAAAGAGTTATTACAGAGCCAATAAATTCATGATTTTGTTATGGTTTTGGATAGGTCCTACAGCTCATGCAGTCGTAATAATTCTATCAGCATTATTTTTCAAACCAGAGATTTTTTTAATTTACACAATAATTCTAGCGAATATCTGGATGCTTGTTCTTTGGATTATCCAGGTAAAAATAAATAGAAAAGTTTTATTACCGGAGCTTAAGAAATAGAGGAAACTTTCTTTACAAAGTCCATAGCGCGATGGGTTGATTTACCATCGTTGAAGTAGAAACAGCTTTTCAACATGTTTTCATAGTCAGATTTGAATGGTTGATTATCAAGGTCATCGTCAACCATTTTTACGATGTTCTGTTTACCATTAAAGATATTTGCATGTTTCATTATATCCATATCTTCTGGCATTTTTTGAAGTTTTTTATAACCATTATCGATTACAATGATGGGATTACCAGTTATCAAATATTCATACAAAACAGAAGATGTATCACTTATCATTATGTCAGAGATTGCAAAATCAAACATAGTATCATTCTGCATCAAAGCAGAAGCATGTGAAAAATAGAGGTTCTTTATCCTGTTTCTGGCAGCCCAGAATTTCATAGCTGGTATATGTTTTGCATCATGATAGTGAGGTCTGATAATAAGATTATACTTTGATGTAATCTCTTTTGCAAAGATCTTTGCATATAAATGGAATGTACCTTTACCAAATCTCCATGTTGGCGCATAAAGGACATTTTTCTTTGATCGATCTACTATGCCAAGATTGTCCATAATCGCAGTTTTATCAATTTTTCCATTCACGTAATCATCAAAACGCATATTGCCAATTTTTATTAATCTATCTTCTGGTATTGTTATTCCACTATCCTTTAATCGTTCAAGATGTTTGGGCCCTGACAGGAAGATGTAATCATAGTTCAGAAAATTTTCTGCTCCAATCCTGTTTCCTCCGTAAGGTTTGTCACCGGTTCCATGTCCAATAAATACCCTTATCAGTCCATCTGAAGCGGGGATATGTCTATTTGACTGCGTACAGATGGTGCCCTTTTTGTCGAATTGCTTGAATTTTTCTAATCTAACCTTTGGTATATCTATTAACAGAGGTGTTTTTTCTTGATGTCTAACACCCTTCATGAAATTGGCAAACTGAAAAAAGCGATTGAGATTTTTCACTAAATATGTTCCACCAATTTCCTGAAACAATGGTAGGGAATAGGAGAATTGATAAATCTGATTAGCATAATAGAAAACTGACATTTATTTAAGATCTCCTTCATTGATTATTGCCTGATCATCTTTCTTGAAGTTCCACGTCTTAACCGGTGTGTGCCAATCGCCGTATCTATAGGTTAGATATCCATCATAATCTACCGGAACAGAATATTCCTGATTCTTGAAAGTGTATCGTGTAAGGTTTTCGTAAAATTCTGCTGGAGATGATTTAAGAACGGGTTTTTTTATACCAACAGTCCAGAAATATTTGTCTTCAATCCTTCGTTTAACAAAGATATCAATCATTACATCACCTCTGAAGAAGAGGTATTTAAAATTTCTAACTTTAACAATTCTCAATTCATCAATAGCAAAAGGTCCTACATTTTTCTTAAACTTTTTAACACGAATACGCAGTCCAGAAAGTTTCAATTTCCAAAGGTTCTTCAATAAAACTGAAGCATCTTCTTCTCTGATAGTAAGATCCATGTCATTGTCCCAGGGGAGCAATCTGTTTTCACGAATAATTCCCAGAAGAGTTCCACCTTCCAGGGTATATTTTACGTTATGATGATCCAAAAAGGAACATACTTTTGCCAACATTTTTTCTGCAATATTAAGATTTTTTCCAACTAATCTGGTTTTACCTGCCATTGATAAATCTCCTGTTCTATCTAAGGAATTATTTCCCTATTTTATCTTGTTTAAAATGTCTATAGTATTTATTTAAAAGTTTGGATAGAGTACGTCGATAGCGTCTGAAAATATAAGATGTAAACAATAACCACCAATATGGTTGATGACGATATTTGTCATAAAATTCTTTTATTGCAGTTATCTGACGTTGTGTTGCTTTTCCATCGGGATTGAATACAGTATATTGAAAAATTCTGTTTCTAATATCCTGATAGGAATCATTCTCCAGATTTTTTGATATAAGTGGTTCAATCTCATCAAATGAGTTTAATACATCACCCGCTTGCCATGCATAGGTGTTTGATCCAATATCTGTTGAGGTTTTGTAATGTTCTGGAGCTGGATTAGCAAAGCAGATGGGCTTATTAAAATGAAACCACTCATAACATGCTGTAGAGATATCTGATATCATCAAATCCGCTTGTTTCATATAGGGTAGAATATTGTCATCAACACAGACTTTTACATACTCTTCTGCTCCAAGATCTTTGATTAGCTTATCTACCTGATCATAGATATCACCTGGTTTCCGATAGATCCGACTATGGTATTTTATGATGAGATTGTACTTTTTGTACAGTGCTTTGATAATTTCTTTGATCCATAACTGGAGCGAACTTTCACCATATTGTGAAAATTTGATCATTTTAAGATTCACTTTCTGGCTAATCCAGGTTGGTGCATAGAGGACGGTTTTCCTGTTATTATTAAACAGATTATCTATCTCTAATTCCTGATTGGTTAGAGGATCGAATTTTGGATATCCAACGATTTTCCAATGTGGAAGATATTTAAGATAGCCAGATTTTTTTACCTTATCTTTTGTCTTTTCACCGGGGAATAATACATAATCATATACTAATATTTTCACGGATTCTACATAGTTTTTATCGGATAACCCGCCATGAAAAATTTCTACTGCTTTACCGCGGAATAGCACATGATAGCTGGGATAGATCATTAATCGTATCTTACGTTTTACAATCTCTTGTTGCAGGACCTTTGTATCCTTATTGTAAATTATGTCGGGATTCAAGTTGGAATATTTCGATTTAAAATGATCATAAATTTTCTTGTTAGTTGTAAATACAGTACCACCAAGATGGGGATATATTCTAACAACCGGAGGAATATGTTGGATGTCTGTTACGAGGAAGTATCCAATATTATAATGTTTATTCATATTATATGCGATCCTTTAGTAAATCCAGAATTAGTTTTTTAACTCTTAAACTTGCATTTCCATCCAACCCTGTAAAAATATAATCGCGATAATATTTTAATTTATCTTTCATATCATTGGTAGGATTAAGAGCATCGTGGACGACCTTTAGAAGAGAGTTTGCATCAGAAAAATGAGGGTAAGCTCCCAACAACCATTGTTCTGGTTTTACCGAAAGTATTTCCATACCATCTGAATGCTTTTCTTTATAATGAGGAAGATCGAAAATGATCCCAAATTTTCCAAGAGCGAGGAATTCATGAATTACGCTGGACGTTTCACTAATGATCGTATCAGCAGCAATAAGATATGGATAAATATCATAATCACTTTGAGGGATAAGATAGATGTCTTTATGTCTTTTAGCTAATTTTTGAAAGAAATAATGGTGTTTATGAGGGGCATATCTTCCACCCCAACTGTAGGGGTGAAGCTTGATAATCAAATTATATTCAGGAACCAAATCGACTATTTGTTCACCTATATAATCTATACAGGTTGGCTTATATGAAGGGGCAAAGAGTACCGTTGGTTTATCCGCATCCAGATTAAGATCAGCAAGCAATTCCTTTGGCTTATAAAAACCTTTTTTGAAAAGAGGATCAAGTTTTGGCATACCGATTTTATGGAATGTTGCCTTTGTTTCCCATCCAAGAGATTTGATATAATCAAACCAGTATTGTCCCTCTAGAACTACATGATAATGATAATCCTTTTGAGCAACTATATTTCGAATGCGTGATGTTTTTATCCCAACTCCATGATCAAGAGTCAGACGAATACAATCTCCAAATAAGGTTGGATTCTCCAGAGCATCTCCACTAATAACAATATCAAACCCTTTTGTTTCATCTGTAAGGCGACAACCTTTGTTTCTGAGTTTTTCAGCAATTTTACCGGATCGTGAGATTTTGATAAAATGCAGGATCTTAAAAGGATCTTTACCGGCTCTGAACCAGATATCGAACTGCTCATCTTTTTCCATTGCTTTATAAACGGGAAAAAGCGAGTTGAAATGGTATTGCATGTTTAGATCAAAAAGTACACGATATTTTCTCATATTACCTATAAACTGATTTCAGCGTCTGGAATCTCCTGAAGAAATTGAGATGACGTCTTTTTGATGGAATTTTCAAGCGATGATATTTTTCTAAGGTTTCAATGATCCGCTTAGATACACCCAAATTATTGTAAGGGTGAATATCATTAAGTTGCACAATGCGATTATATTTGCGATCTGCTGGATTGTTGATGGCTTCATCAAGAGCTTCTCGTAATTCATTCGGCTCAGTAATGTTGATACCTTTGTCATATCTGCTTAAGGTTCGATATGTTATGATAGGTTTATCCAGGATCATGAACTCATAGTTTACTGATGATGTGTCAGAGATTAATACGTCAGCCAGATGTAGATATGGAGTGATGTCAAAGTCATCAATAATTCTTACATTATTCATATCTTCTCGGAAGAGATTCTCTATCTTACTGCGATTCATTAACTCATGAAATTTTATCAGCCAGAATTCGTTATCCTTGATGGTCTGCTTAAGATAGGGCAATAATGCGCTAGCTGATTCCATTTTGTTACTGAATGTTGGCGCGTATAGAACAACTTTTTTCCCTTTTGGGATATTAAATTTTGCTTTTAAATCTTTAAAATCATACTCTAGAATATGATCGATCTTAGCCCAGCCAGTCTCTTCAACGTAAAAATGATCATGCTTTTTTTGAAGTCTTTTAAATTTGTTGGTTACGTATGGTCCAGATGTTAAATACAAATCAAAATGTGGTCTTATCTTGAAATGAGCAGGTTTTTCAACTCCCAAACCATGAAATATCTGGACTTTCATACCAGGGATACGATAATCAACGAAATTTCCAGGAACCAGAACAAAATCAGGTGCAAAATCAATGGCAGCTTCAGGTAATTCAAAAACCTGATATCTCAACCATTTTAAGGGGAAATCATTAACTGTTCTCGGGAAAAGATAGAATGCAATTGTGTGCTTCTTACTTTTCCTTAACTCGTCAACAATTGGCTTAATGATTGGATATGAATAACGTTTTGAAATATAAAACAATATTTTCATGTTACCTCTTATCAGAAAACTGAAGATTATAAAGGACTTTATATCTTGGGCACGTATCTAAAAGGTCCTGATGTTTTCCTGTTCCTACAATTTTACCATTATCCAGAACGATTATCTTATCGGAAGCAAGAATTGTTGATAATCTATGTGCAATTACGATGACTGTTCTGTTTTTGGTCGCTTGTTCAATTGCCAACTGAACTTTTTGTTCTGCTTCTGAATCTAAAGCACTGGTTGCTTCATCAAAAATCAAAATAGGTGGATTGCCAACAATAGCTCTGGCGATGCAAAGACGCTGCTTCTGTCCACCAGAAAGATTGGATGCTTTGATGTTTAACATCTGATCATATTTATCCGGGAACTGTTCAATAAATTCATCAGCATATGCGATTATGGCCGCATTTTGGATATCCTCATCGCTTAAGTTTTGCAAGGAACCGTATCCAATATTTTTTTTGATGGTGTCACTGAAGAGGATAGATTCCTGTGTAACGGTTCCAAAGAGTGTTCTCAAATCTCTGATTTTGATTGATTCTATGGGAAGTCCATCGATTGTTATCTTACCCTTATTATGATCATACATACGTGTGAGCAAGTTTACAATTGTAGTTTTACCCGAGCCACTGCTTCCTACTAAGGCTATTTGCTCACCCCGATTTATCTCAAGGTTTAAATCTGTTATTACTTCTTTGTCACTACCTTCGTAAGTAAAATGAACATGATCAAATTTGATAGAGTCGGTAAACCCCTTTTTCTCAAGAGCATCCTTAGATTCCTTTAACTCTGAGTCTCGCTCAAGTATCACAGAAATACGATCAAGTGAAACGAGTGCCTTTCGTATCTGTGCATAAGCCTGAGTTATTTTCTTCAATGGATGAAGCATGGAGAAAATAGCAAGCAGGAAGGTCATAAAATAACCATAGGTGAAATTACTGTCCGGTGAGAGAACTTCCCTTCCTCCAATAACTAGAACAATTACTCCCATCAGGGTGGAGTTGATCTCTGATAATGGGGTATTAAAAGCTGAATAGAGGATAGATTTTCTCCAGAATCTAAGGAATTTTTCATTAAGGCTATTGAATCGCTTCTGCTCAAACTCTTCATGGGCAAATGCTTTGACTATCCTCATGCTACTTAGAATTTCCTCAACATTAGAGAATAATTCCGACGATTGACGTTGCAGTTTTTTTGAGTATTTCTTAATTTTCTGTCCAAGGTAGCTGAGGATGATGCTGAAAGCCGGAAATACAACCAGACTTATCAAAAATAAACGAGGATTAATGAGCAGAGCAATGATCGTATTTACTAAAAGTAGTGTTAAATCTTGCATGATACGGAAAACCGATCCAATAAAAAGATTACTTACAATCTTAACATCGGAAACCATTCTTACAAGTGAATCACCTACCTTGTTTGTACCAAAAAAACTCAAAGGTTGATAGAGATATTTTGAGTACATTTGACCTCGAACATCGCGGACGGTGCGACCTCGTAGATTTGCAAACATTACTTTGTTACCGTAGAAAAAGATATTTTTCAACAGGATCAGTACAATAATTATTCCACTGATTAACCAGAGCAGAAGATTAGGCTCTGTTTTTGCAAGAATGATCTCTGTAGAAGATCTCAATTTGTCTAATCGTTCTTCTTCCCAAGACTCCGAAATACTATCGCTATCGCCAATGTAAGTGTTCACAAGTTTGGATATCTGACTGGAAAAGTCTTTGTAGGTCGTGATCTCAGCTTCTGTTGTTCTGGGAGTGAAGACGTTATCAAAGACTGGTATAGCCATGGTTATGCTCACGCCGCTGAACAGTGCGAATCCAAACATAAAGAAGAGGCCTGCTAAAAGGAATCCCCAATAGCGCAGCATTATTCTATAAATTCTTAATATTTTTCTCATTTTACTTCCAAGTTTAATCCTGATTTACTTAATCTTGATCAAATGGATCTTGATTAAATTAACCTTAATTAAATAATTTGAGTATCATTTCTGTGTCAATAGATAATTGCATAATGATTTTGAGGGATATTATAATGTTTGTTATGGGTTAATTGTTACTTATAGAGATATTCTTAACAGGCTATTGACAAAATGAACAAATATTCAAATTTGTGATTATTTACTATTGTTAGATGGTGGGGGTTATGAGTATGGTTCATGATAAGGATCATGTTGATAAGCGATCAGCTTTGATATCAGCAGCTATTGAGGTATTTTCTTATGAAGGATTCCAGAGCAGTCGTGTTGCCGATATAGCTGAGAAGGCGGGTGTAGCAACCGGGACAGTATATCTTTATTTTAGAAATAAAGATGATATATTAATGACAATTTTCCAGGAATTTATTGAGAGTAAGTTAGGGATTATCAAGGAAAAGCTTGAACGGGAAGATTCATTGTTGAAGAAACTTTACAGGTTTTTAAATCTTCATATTGATTTTTTGATGCGGGAACCCTTATTTGCCAAGCTTATGGCGGTGGAATTATATCAAAATTCAAAATTTAAACTAAAGTATCCTGATTTCAAGCCATTATCTATGTATCAGGAATACCTGGAAGAGATAATTGAACAGGGTGTTGCGAATCATGAGATTCGAGGGATAAATCCACAAGCGATGGCTTATGTTATTCTTGGGACAATGCATTATTTGATTATGGAGTGGATTTTGGAAGATAAGACTTTTGATTTGGAAGAAATGAGGGACAATATCTCATCAATTGTATTGGAAGGGTTACTGCCATGATAGATAATTTCTTTTTTATACATAATAAATTTTAAATGTGTTCATAGGTTCGATAATCAAGAAAAATGATTTGATTGACAACATAAAGTAAAAAAAACAGCAA
>CAYYLA010000015.1:0-2454 GCA_964441785.1 uncultured Candidatus Cloacimonadota bacterium
CTTGTCTGATCCAAACTATTTTGCGATTATACTGGTTATCCGCTTTTTGGGGAATAGACTCAACAACCCAGCATTTATGGCCTTTCGGCTCTTCTTCGCGCAGAAGTGTGTGGGTATCTTCATCAACACTCCTGTTTCCAAGATCATCGTAGGTAAAATCTGAACCCATGAAATAATCATCATCTGATGAGCTGCTGATCCTGCGAGTTTTACGTAGTGCAGGCATATATAACCAGCGATCATCTTCTTTGGATTCATTGTCATATTCCCAGGAGAGAAATCCGGTTCCCTTTACATCAGCAGGATGTTGGAAAACCATAATTTTCTTTTCATCATCTCCATAGTCCTTAGAATAGCTACTGATCTTTCTAACTCGCTTACTTCCGCGTTTGTTGATCAGGGTCATCTCCATTTTGCAGGAGCGATCATCACCATCATCACGCTCATCGACCATGATCATGATATCTCTACCATTAAGTGCGTTCAATGGAATTGCATTACCAATAATGATCAATCCAATTACCAATACCAATACATTAACCTTTTTCATTGTGTACCTCCATTTTATTTTATTATAAATTACCATTGTTCCTTTTTGTTCTAAAAAAAGAAGAGAGCTATTGCTCCTTCTTCTTTTGGTATTGCTGCAGATATTTTGTCAGGAAGGAATTATTGCAATCAAGATCGATAATTCCACACCAGCCAAAGTAGATGAAATTCATAAGTTTCTTACCATTTTCAATCATATCATCAACTGGGATATCGTGCATCAGCGCTTCAACAAAGAAGTTTACCCAGATAGAAGCGATGGTATGGATAAAGAACTCCGAGATGTTCAGTCGTTCGACATTGTGTCGCTTTGCCATACCTTCGATAACAACTTTATATGATTCTGTAAACCAATCAATCTGTTCGTTGAGGAAATTTCCCAGAGATGATCCGTTAGCTTTGAAAACAAGAAGATTGAAAAGGTCTCTGTTTTTGTCAACAAATCGTACCGGTTCAACAACCATATCCATGTGATCATAAACATCATGGTGTTGCTCTTCGGTTTCGTGTTTCAATAATTCTGTTTTGCCAATTTCAATACTGGCCAGAATTGGTTGCATAATAGTTGTAAAGATATGATCCTTATTCTTGAAGTAGTGATAGATATTGCTGTGAGTGATGTTAGCTCTGTTAGCAATTGAACGTAATGATGCCTTTTGATACCCATGCTCCTGGAATTCAATCCTGGCATGGTATAAAATAGCATCGCGAATAATATCTTTCTTAATCTGCATAATTTCTCCTCTATGAACAGTGGTCATTTTTAATAATGGGGAAAATGTGTCAATATTTTTTTTGAACAGTGTTCTTTTTTATAAATAAAAGATGTGTTATGCAATGACCGCAATATGAGCTTTCCCTGAATGGGATGAAAAAAAATTGAAAATTTAAAATGGAAAATTTCAAATTGCTGCTATTTGAGATTGTGGAGGAACTAATGGAAACTTACAGCCAATCATTTGAATAAAAACTTATCTGAAGAATCTCAATAGATGTTAACAGTTAATTCCATGAACGCAGCGAATAAATTCCGTGATCGCAGGGAACATATTCCATTGCTCATCGCTCTTCGCAGCGCGCACCTCACCTTTTTCTTTTTATCTTTTTCCTTTTATCTTTAGCCTTATTCCTTTATCGTTTGTGTCCTTGGTGCCTTAGTGCATTCGTGGTAATACGTTGTCATTCATTACCAGTTTTCAAAAAAATATTTGCCAGTTTAGGATAATTATAGCATTAGGTCACACCTACTGGAGGAGATATGAAAAAAATTGTTCTATTTGTTATAATATTATTCGTAATGGCATTGCAGGCAGCACCAAGATTAAGTGAAATTGATACGATGGATAACAATTACACCAGAGCAGATTCGGCTCATGGTTTTGATGTGTTATCTTATGACATAACGTTATATATTAATGATGCAACACAGTATATAGAGGGTGAGGTTGAAGCGGTTGTTTTAGCAGAAGAGGATCTTACGGAGATTGTTTATGAGTTGGAGTGGTTACAGCTTGGTACCATTTATGTTAATGGCATCCCTACCACCTATGAATATGACAGACCAGAGATAACAATAGATTTAGGTAACATAACTGCTGGCGAAGAATTTACCACAAGGGTAGAATATTTTGGTTATCCAGATCAAAGTGATGATGTATATCACATCGGTATGATATTTAATCCCAGTTATGTGTTTACTTTATCTGATCCAAGTGGTTGCAGATGGTGGTGGCCAGCTTATGATCACCCCTGGGATAAAGCGGAAGTGGATTTTCATGTTACGATGCGCGATGATTGGTTGGTGGCCTGCAATGGCATCAGAACAGGTATTGTAGATAATGGTGATGGAACAAAAACCCACCATTGGGATGGATCAAATCCTATGACAACTTTCCTGGCATCGAT
>CAYYLA010000015.1:2554-21931 GCA_964441785.1 uncultured Candidatus Cloacimonadota bacterium
AATCATCAATATGAAACAACAATTGCGCATGAGTTGGCACATCAATGGTTTGGTAATTGCCTAACTCCCTTAACCTGGGCAGATGTCTGGTTGTCCGAAGGATTTGCTGTATATTCAGAAGCGGTATTTACTGAAGATTTTTATAATTATGATGCTATGTTGGATTATGTTCACAGCAGTATACAGGGTTACTATCTAGGCTGGTCCGGTGGGCAGAACTATACAATTTATGACCCTGCGTACAACAACTATTTTTCACCTCCTTCATACGAGAAAGCAGCTTCGGTGTTGCACATGTTGCGTAGCAGGGTTGGATCGGATATGTTTTTTGAGATTCTCCAAACTTATTTCCAGCAGTATCACAATTCCAATGTTGTAACAGAGGAATTTAAACAGGTCTGTGAAGATGTAAGTGGACAGGATCTGGAGCAGTTTTTTGCACAATGGATTTATGGCAGTGGTGTTCCAAGCTATGATTATACCTGGTTTTTGGATAAAGAATCTAATCCTCCCTCTTTGAAAACATTTGTGAAATCAAGCAGTACATCGGGGACGGATTTTTATTTGAAGATACCAGTGGAAATTCAGTATACAGGAGATGTGAACATCCAGCATGCAGAGGGATCACCGGTAGGACAATTTACAGAGATTGACTTAGTAGAGGGGGATATCATTGGTGTGCAGGTGGATCCTGAATCGTGGATTTTGAACCGGGGTGCAGATGAGCATATTCCTGAGATAAGCAATGCTTATTCTGCTGATGGGCAGGTTCAGGTAACCTGGTCACCCTTCTGGAATGAAGTGGCTGTAGCAGGATACAACGTCTATCGTTCATTGGATGAAAATGATGGTTATATCAAAGTAAATAATGAATTGATTATTGATTATAGTTTCTTTGACAGCAATGTAGAAAATGGTACAACTTATTTCTATCGTATAACTGCAGTGTTGGAAGGTGAATATGAATCTTCTTTTTCATCAACTGTTGAGGCAATGCCTTTTGGATTTCCTTTCGATCAGGGTATTCTTGTAGTGGACGAAACAATGGATGGTGCAGGTATACCCGGTAATCCCAATGATGAGCAGGTTGATGAATTTTATGATAATGTTATTGATAGAGAGGTTACGGTATACGATTATAATGAACTTGGGGTTCCAACATTGCAATATCTGGCAAATTTTTCAACGGTGATCTGGCACGATGATGATATGAGTCAGAATTTTATTAACAATAATCTGGAAAGCCTGGGAAGTTATCTACTCTCAGGAGGTAATCTGATTATTTCTGGTTGGAAAACTGCCAACGAAATCCAGGATTATTTTATTGCTGATTTTCTTGGATCAGAGGCTCAATTAACAAACGGCTTTGAATTCACTGCAGCGCTATCGGATGATTATACTGACTTGTATCTTGATGTGGATAAATTGAGTCAGGCATTTGGAGGAACGCTGCCATTTATTTGTACCGGTAATGGCATCTATCAATTCCATGCTGAAGGTGGAAGTGCAAATGAGGGTGAGGCCTGTGCAGTGAAAAATCTGGATCAGGTTGACTTTGTTTTCTTGGGATTCCCACTCTATTATTTTCAGGAGCAGGGTGTAGGTGCTTTGATAAATCAGCTGCTGGAAGAGATGGGAGAATCCGATGTGGATGAAGCAATAATTCCTGATAATATCTTAACCTGTAAAGCTGTCCCAAATCCTTTTAATCCTGTTACTTCGATATATTTCAATATTCCTGAAGATAGCAATGTGACATTGGATATCTACAATCTTAGAGGGCAACGGATTCGTCATTTGATAAATGGTGTTTTTGATGAAGGGGAACACATAGGGCAGTGGAATGGGACCGATGATAATGGTAAGGCTGTTGCAACGGGAATTTATTACTACGTATTGGAGGCAGGTGGTAGCTCTATCAGCAGGAAATTGCTATTGTTAAAATAGACAGATATTGTGTAAATTGGCGGAGTTCCGACAATTTATCTTAGATGAGCAAAAACGCTGGTGTTGCTTATTTTCAACACCAGCGTTTTAGATTTTTAATTACACATAAGTTTTACAAAAGAGCTGCAATTTCCTATCAAACAAAGAAAAAAAATAATAATAAACCAATTATTAAAAAATAGTCAAAAAACTATTTGACAGTCTACAGTTAAAAATCCAATTTTGTAACGATTACAAATATGTAATTTGTTGGAGATGAAATGAATGATTTGAAGAAGATATTAATGGGGAAGGGGATATCGCCTTCTCTTCACAGGATAAAGGTGTTGGAATTTGTCTCTACCACTTTTATTCATCCAAGTGCTGATGATGTATATCAGGGATTGCGAGAAGAGATTCCGACCTTATCAAAAACAACAATCTATAATATTTTAAAATTATTTGCCGAAAAGGGGATTATTGCCGCTTTTGCTGCCGATGAGAAGGAACTGCGCTATGAATATAATCTGGATCCTCATGCTCATTTTAAATGCAGGGTGTGTGGTCAGATTTATGATATCATGCAGGATTACGATCATCTTGCGGATAATTATGTTAATGGACATAAGGTAGAGAAGCATCATGTAACGCTTTCGGGAGTATGTAAGAATTGTTTAGATAAGGGTGTGGAATAGGTGCCAGAATTACCAGAAGTTGAAACCGTAGTCAGGGGACTTAACAGAAAGCTGACAGGTAGAAGCATCTCGGCAATAGAGGTGTTTCGTCCTGGAACAGTGATTTGGAATGGTGATACCAGAGATAAGGATTTGGGTAAGGTGCTTAATGTTTCCCGTAGAGGCAAGTACATTCTTATAAATATGGAGTCTGGGACAATCGTTGTTCATCTGAGGATGACAGGAAAGCTGACATTATCTAAAGGGGAATTTAAGCAGCAGAAGCATGATCGTGCGAAGATAGTATTTACTGATGGTAAATCACTTGTTTTTAATGATATCAGGACTTTTGGAAAGATCGAAATTTATGATGATGGTGTAGAACCTGATTTCTTAAAAACCATAGGTGTAGAACCATTAGGAAAATTATTTGACGAAAATTACCTTCTTACCATAATTAAGAAAAAAAAAGCTCCAATAAAAAATATTTTGCTCAATCAAGGTCTGATAGCTGGACTGGGGAATATTTATGTTGCAGAGATATTATATCGGGCGGGAGTTAATCCTACCAGAGTGGGGTTATCATTAACGAAAAAAGAGATCGCGAAAATTGTAAAACATACAAAAGAGATATTAAAAGAGGCGATTGAGAATGGGGGAACCACAATATCTGATTATCGAGATTCTGATGACAGGCGAGGTTCCTTTCAGAATAAACTAGCTGTGTATGGTCAAAAGAAATGCATTTGTGGTGAAGACATTGTGAAAATCAAGCAGGCTGGGCGCAGCACATATTATTGTAAAAAATGTCAAAAATAGAATAGATGGAGGAGAAATGAAAGCGGTAAAAATCAAAGATGGTGTATATTGGGTTGGTGGCATAGACTGGGATTTGAGGAATTTTCATGGATATCTCACCCAGCGTGGATCGACCTATAACTCCTATTTGATAGTTGATGAGAAGATAACATTGATAGATAATGTAAAATATTATCTTTTTGAAGAACAGATCAAACGAATTTCGGAGATAATTGATCCGGCGAAGATTGATTATATTGTTCAAAATCATATTGAGATGGATCATTCAGGCTCTTTGCCTTATATCATGAAACATTGTCCAAATGCAAAGGTGATCGCATCACCCAAGGGTGTGGAGGGGTTACCAAAACATTATAAAGAAGACTGGAATTTTCAGGCTGTAAAGAGTGGGGATATTATCAATCTGGGTAAACGAAATCTGCACTTTGTTCAAACACCGATGGTGCATTGGCCGGATAATATGGTAAGTTACTGTCCCGAAGAAAAAATCCTGTTTTCTAATGATTCCTTTGGGCAGCATATCGCTTCTTCAGAACGGTTTGATGATGAATATCCACTGAACATAATGATGCACGAAGCTGCTAAATATTATGCAAATATTGTATTACCATACAGCAGGCAGGTTGAGAAGGCTTTGGAGGTTGTAGGTTCATTGGATATAGAAGTGATCTGTCCCAGTCATGGATTGATTATTAGAAAATATATTCCCGAGTTACTGCAGAAATATAAGAAATGGTCTGCTAATCAGGTAGATAAGAAGGCGTTGATCATCTACGATACAATGTGGGGTTCAACCGAGAAAATCGCAAAGATAACCCAGGAAGCTTTCGAAACGAAGGGCTATCGAACCAGAATGTTTAATCTGCAATATACTCATATATCTGATATTATGACAGAGATACTTACAGCCAGGTATATTTGTGTTGGATCTCCAACACTGAACAATAATATTCTTCCTACTGTATCGTCATTCCTTACCTATCTGAAAGGTTTGGCTCCCAAGGGTCGTTACGGTTTGGCTTTTGGTTCGTATGGCTGGGGTGGACAGAGTATTGGAATAGTCGAAAATATTCTTAAGGAGTGTGGCTTTAATTTGATGGAACAGATCCGTCTTCAATATGTTCCTGATGTTGATGTATTGGATTCTGAACAGAAGAAGTTGATTGATCAGATTCAGTAATGTAAGGTAATGTTAAGCAAACAGGAGTGAAAAATGTTAACAGAAAAAATGTTAGAAGCTATAAATGAGCAAATCAATAGGGAGTTATATTCGGAGTATCTATATCTTTCTATGGCAGCTTATTTAGAGGAAGAAGGTTTAAGCGGATTTTCAAATTTCATGCGTGTGCAGGTCTTGGAAGAACGTTCGCATGCCATGAAGATGTATGATTATGTATTAGAGCGTGGGGGAAAGGTTATCCTGAAACAGATTGATCAGCCACAGGTTGATTTTGAGTCTGCTCTGGAAATATTTACTCTTGCTTTAGGTCACGAGAAATTCATATCCAAATCAATTAATGAATTAATGGACGTAGCTATCGCAGAAAATGATCATGCTACCCGTAGTTTCCTTAACTGGTTTATCGATGAACAGGTAGAGGAAGAAGCAAGCATGGATACTATTGTAAGTCAGTTGAAAATAATTGGTGGAAAAGGCCATGGTTTGTTAATGATGGATAGAGAATTAGGTCAGCGTGTCTTCAATGATGCAACTGCAGAATAGGTACGTTGCGGTCTTAATTAGATTTAGAAGAGAATAATCATAATTATAGGAGGAAAAAATGACTAAATTAAGAGATCTTTACTTTTGTGAAAAATGTGGAAATGTCGTTGAAATTCTTAATGAAGGAGCACCGGCCTTAGTATGTTGTGGTGATCCAATGGAGAAATTGGAAGCTAAAACAGAAGATGCCAGTACAGAAAAGCATGTACCCTATGTAGAAGAAGTTGAGGGTGGTGTTTTAGTAAAGGTTGGTCAGAATCAGGATCATCCTATGATGGAGAAACACTATATCAAATTCATAGAAATACTTACTGCAGATAAGGTTTGCAAAGCAGAGTTAAAACCAGGCGACAAACCTGAAGCAATGTTCCCCGTGAAGAAAGCAGATATTCTTGAGGTAAGAGAATGGTGTAATCTTCATGGATTATGGAAAGCATAGGTAGTTCTATGGCTGATAACAGGGAATTAGTAATCTCTGCAATGGTTAAAGCTGGCAAACCGCTAAAAGCCGGTGAAATTGTTGAGTTGACAGGTTTGGATAAGAAGGATGTTGATAAAGCGATGAAGGATTTAAAAAAAGAGGATGCAATATCTTCTCCGAAACGCTGTTATTGGGAACCTGCATCTTAATTAACGATTTGTTTAATATAAATAACAGGAGGAAAATATGGATTTTAAAGACACAAAAACTTGTGAAAACCTGATGAAAGCCTTTGCCGGTGAATCTCAAGCTCGTATGAGATATACCTATTATGCTTCAGTTGCACGGAAAGAGGGTTTTCGCCAGATTGAAGAGATCTTTATCGAAACTGCGGAAAATGAAAAAGAGCATGCAAAACTTTTCTGGAAACAATTGCTTGCTAATGGTATGAATGAATCTGTTGTAGAAATTAATGCAGGATACCCCGTTGGATACTCTGATACTATGAAAAATCTTGAGTATGCAGCAGATGGTGAAAATGAGGAATGGACTGATCTTTATCCAACCTTTGCCAAAATCGCTGAAGAAGAAGGATATCCAGAAGTAGCAAAAACATTTAAATTAGTTGCTTTAGTTGAAAAAAGACACGAAGACAGATATCGTAAATTACAAGAGAATATCAAAAATCATCAAGTCTTCAAGAAAGATGGCAAGGTGTTCTGGAAATGTCGTAATTGTGGACATATTGTAGAATCGATAGAAGCTCCGGAAGAGTGCCCTGTATGCTATCACAGTCGTGCTCATTTCGAGGTTTGGTTAGAAAATTACTAGAAAATTTAATTAGGAGGAAATATGCAAAAATACGTATGTGACGCATGTGGCTATATCTACGATCCAGCTGAAAATGGCAATGTTGCTTTCGAAGATCTTCCAGAAGATTGGACTTGCCCTGAGTGCGGTGTAGGTAAAGATTTATTTAGTCCTGTTGACTAAGTGAAATGATTGGGTTGTCCTGTCTCATAATGATGGCAGGACAACCGGATATTATAAAAAAAGTGGATCTATCGCTTGCAAATTATTATGGATCCAATAGAAATAGATTTGAATATGATTATTATCAAAATAAAGTAAAATGGGGTGTGTTATGACTCAGGAAAAATTCAATGAGATTATTGATTTTGCCGTAGAGAGAGAAAAAGAAGCGGTTGAATTTTATGCTGATTTGCAGGGTAAAGCCTTGTTTGAAGCTCAAAAAGAGATGTTGAAAGAGCTGGAAGATATGGAGAAAGGTCATGTGATCATGCTTGAAAACATTAGAGGAAAAGGATTTAGTAATATCAAAGAGAAGGAAGTTGTAGATCTGAAAATCAGTGATTATATTGTAGCTGTTGAACCATTACCTTCGATGACATATCAGGATATTCTGATAATTGCAATGAAGAGAGAAGAGGCTTCTACTAATCTTTACAAAGCGATGGCTTCACGTTTTACCGGGACCGAAGCAGAAAAACTTTTTACACGATTAGCAGCGGAAGAATCAGATCATAAATTACGTTTTGAAAAACTGTATGATACAGAAATATTAAAAGATAACTAAAAAAAACAGGGGTGATAAAATGAACAATTTTTCATTTAATGAAGTAATCGAGATGGCAGTTCAAATTGAAAAAAGTGGATATGGATTTTATAATCGTGCTTTAGAGCGCAAAGATTTAGATGATAAATCAAGGAAATTGATAACAAGATTGCGTGATGAGGAGATAGTTCACGAAAAAACATTTAAAGGACTTCGCGAGACATTAGATATAGAGAGCATATTAGATACAAGTGATTGGGGAATGGTTGGCAGTTATCTCAAAGCGATTGCTGATTCACACATATTCAGTAAAGAGGATGCTTCAATAAAACTTGCTGCAGAAGCAAAGGATTTTAAAGATATAATAAAAAATGCAATTTCTTTTGAAAAAGACACCTTATTATATTTCCATTCGTTAGATAGATTTGTAAAGGATGAGAAATCTTCAGCAGCTGTAAAGCGCATAATTGAAGAAGAAGCGAGCCATGTAATGATGTTAAAGAAGTTTTTGGAAGAAGCTTAATTTATTTGTGATAATGTTTTAGCTGCGGAGGTAATATGCCATCTGATATAGAGATAGCTCAAAGTATCAAGCTCAAGAAGATAACTGAGATTGCAGAATCAATCGGTTTAAAAGAAGAAGATATAGAACGTTATGGTGATTATAAAGCAAAGCTGAAATTTTCAACGATTGAACGGATAATGAAGCGAGATCCAGGGAAGCTGGTTCTAGTTTCTGCAATTACACCAACGCCTGCTGGTGAAGGTAAGACTACTGTCTCTATTGGTTTGGCACAGGCTATGAACCAGATTGGTAAAAAAGCTATTGCTGCCATTAGAGAACCATCTTTAGGCCCTGTGTTTGGTATCAAGGGTGGTGCTGCTGGTGGCGGATATTCCCAGGTCCTTCCAATGGAGGATATTAATCTTCATTTTACCGGGGATATGCATGCTGTTACTACGGACAATAACACACTGGCTGCTTTGGTTGATAACCATATTCAGTCAGGTAATACATTGCGTCTTGATCCAAGAAGGGTAACCTGGAAAAGGGTTATTGACGCCAATGATCGAGCTTTGCGTTCTATTGTTATAGGTTTGGGTGGACGCAAAGAAGGTGTTCCACGTCAGGATGGTTTTGATATTACGCCTGCATCGGAGATTATGGCGATTCTCTGTTTATCCAATAATCTCCATCAGCTTAAGGAGAAACTGAGTCGAATTATTGTAGGATATAACTATGATGGAAATCCGGTTCTTGTTAAAGATATGGGTATAGAAGGTGCTATTGCCGCTTTACTTAAAGATGCTATCAAACCAAATCTTGTGCAGACAACCGAGAATACGGCTGCTTTTGTTCATGGCGGTCCATTTGCAAACATCGCTCAGGGAACCAGTAGTATTCTGGCGACTAAAGTAGCGCTTCGTCTCTCGGATTATGTAATAACAGAAGCAGGTTTCGGTTTTGATCTTGGAGCAGAGAAGTTCTTTGATATCGTTTGTCCCTATGGTCAATTTTGTACAAACGCGATTGTGCTGGTAGCTACAGTAAGGGCATTAAAGCATCACGGAGGAGCAAAAATCAAGGATCTTAAGACACCTGATGTCGAGGTGCTGAAAAAAGGTCTTGAAAATCTGGGTAAACATCTGGAAAATATCAGAAAATTTGGTATGAAATCAGTTGTAGCAATAAACCGATTTGTAAGTGATAGCGATGAAGAGATAGAGGTACTAAGTGCTTATGCCGCCTCCCATGGTTTCGATGTTGCCGTAGTGGATTTCTGGGGTCAAGGTGGTAAGGGTGGTCTGGATTTAGCAGAGAAGGTCGATGCATTGGTAAAGGATGATTCCTGCTGTCTAAAACCACTTTACAATTGGAATGATCCAATTGAGCAAAAGTGGGAGACTGTGGCGAAGGAGATCTACGGTGCCGAAAAGATTGATTTTACAACGGAAGCAAAGCGAGATCTAAGAAATATTAAAAAATTTGGTTATGATCATCTTCCAATCTGTATTGCTAAAACACAGAAATCATTATCGGATAATCCGAAATTACTGGGAAGACCAAAGGATTTCCTTGTTACGGTGAGGGAGATTCTCATTTCAGCCGGTGCGGGTTTTGTTATTCCAATAACAGGTGAAATTATGAGGATGCCTGGTCTACCAAAATCACCTGCTGCAGAGAGGATTGATATTGATGATCAGGGAAATATAAGCGGTTTATTCTAATTTAGGAGCATTATGAAGAAGTATTTTATGATTCAGAAAAATATGAGAGCTATGCTCATAGCCATGACGCCTCTGGTATTATTTTCTGTTTTTCTTTTTGGATGGCGCGTGCTGGCGGTGCTTGCCATAACGAACATATCAGCCGTTATTACCGAGTATCTCTTTGTACGTAAGAAAAAAGCAGGTAAGATATCTATGGCTGTGTTTGTATCTGCTTTCATCTTAACCTTATCAATTCCACCGACAATACCGTTGTGGATGGCTGCGGTTGGTTCGATAGTTGCGATTACCTTTGGTAAGATGGTGTTCGGAGGATTTGGGACAAATATCTTTAATCCGGCCATGGTAGGAAGAACCTTTATCTATGTTTCTTTTGCCAATGCCATGACGGTTAACTGGTTGAAACCTTTCACTTCGTTACCCGGTGGATTTGCTGTCTGGCAGAAATTAGATCATCTTACGGGTGCAACTCCCATGATAGTTTTCAGGGATAGTGGTGCTATTACTCCTATCAGAAATTCCTTTTTTGGTTTGATAGCAGGAAGTGCTGGTGAAACGTCGGCATTTCTAATTATTATTGCAGCAATCTATCTTCTGCTAACAAAAACCGCGAAATGGCAGCCAATGGTTTCTACCTTACTGAGCCTAACACTGTTTTCATTTATTTTTTATGGTACAAATCCTTTACCTTTCCTGCTGACTGGTGGTGCGATGTTTGGAATTGTATTTATTACCACAGACCCGGTTTCCATGCCCAAAGAGAAAACAACCATCTGGATTTATGGTATCATGATAGGCTTCCTGACAGTGTTGATAAGGAAAATGTCGCTCTTTGCAGAAGGGTTTATGTTTGCAGTTTTAATTACTAACTCATTTACTCCAATTATTGAATATGGTGTGAATAAAATGAAAAAGAGAGGAGCAAAGAAATGACGGATATCAAGAAGCGTTTTAGTGATAGCCGTGGGTATCCCGTTGTTTTTATGCTAATTGCAACCATTATTTTTATTGGGATACTGGCAACTTTTTATCAGCTAACCTTGGATAAAGTTAAAAAGCATCAGGAACTGAACTATAAATTGAGTATTGCCGGCTTATTTGATTTACCCAAAGAAAATATTCTGGAAACATTTGATAAGAATTTCATAAGCGTTACTTCCAATGATCTTGAATATTACAAAGCAATTAAAAATGGTGATGAAATTGGCTTTGTTTTTGATATCAGTGGTAGTGGATTGTGGGGAACAATCAATGCTATTATCGCTGTAACTCCAGATTTCTCAAAAATTATTGGTATTGAAATACTCTCTCAAAATGAAACTCCAGGTCTAGGAGGAAGGATTACTGAAGCTTGGTTTAAAGATCAATTCAAGAATAAAAATTTGATTGTTGATAACAAAATAAAAACCTTCAAACTCGTTCCAGAAGGAGAATCAACATCAGATATACAGGTAAACCAGATAACTGGTGCAACATCTTCGAGCAAGGCTGTCGTTAATATTATCAAAGAAGAGATGCTGAAAAAAACCAAGAAACTGGGGTTGTCTTATGAATAGAAAAGAAATTTTTATAACTAGTGCATTCACCGAGAATTCAGTTTGGAAACAGATTCTGGGTATCTGTTCAGCACTTGCAGTAACCAATCTTATGCAGAACAGTCTGGTTATGGGGCTTGGTGTAATCTTTACCCTGGCTTTATCAGGTCTTACAATCTCATCAATTCGTGATTATATACCTAAACGAATCAGAATGATGGTACAGGTCCTAATAATTGCTTCCTACGTAATTATTGTAGATCTTTTTTTGAAAGCCTTTTTCCCAGAGATAAGTAAAGCCTTAGGCCCATATGTCGGGTTAATTATTACAAATTGTATAATAATGGGTAGAGCTGAAGCTTTTGCTGGTAAGAATAATCCAATAGACTCAATGATCGATGGTATTGGGGCAGGAGTTGGATACACAACAGTACTTCTTCTTATATCATTTGTCCGCGAACTATTTGGTTTTGGATCAATTTTTGGATTCAAAGTTCTAGGTGACTGGTGGACTCCATGGTCTATAATGGTTATGGCTCCCAGCGCATTTTTCATGCTGGCGATACTGATCTGGATAATTGAAGGTCCCATTTCGGCCAAGAAAGGTAAATAGGAGATACTATGGACATAAATCCAATTGTAATATTCATCGCTGCTATATTTACAAGCAATATTCTACTTACTAATTTTCTGGGGATGTGCTCTTTTCTCTCCGTATCAAAAGATGTTGAATCATCTTTCGGCCTGGGTTTAGCAGTGTTTTTTGTCTTAACTTTTACGACGGCAATTAATTATGTTGTTTATCATTATATCCTGGTACCTCTGGATTTGATATATCTGCAATATATCATATTTATCATTGTGATAGCTGCGTTTGTGCAACTAATCGAGATGATAATTGAACGTTTTTCTCCACTCTTATATTATACTCTGGGAATATTTCTTCCTTTGATAACGGTAAACTGTGCAATCCTTGGGGTTTCTTTGTTTATGATAATTCGTAATTACAGCTTTATCCAATCTATATTATATGGAGCAGGTAGTGGCATTGGTTGGATGCTGGCTATTCTTGCCTTAGCTGGGATAAGACAGAAGGTTCGTTATAAAATGGTTCCTGTCGGATTGCAGGGAGCTGGTCTAAGCCTGATTATTACTGGGATCATGGCCCTGGCTTTTATTGGTTTCTCTGGCATTGTAGTTATTCAGTAATTGGAGTTTAGATGATTGGTACAATATTAAATACAGTTTTGATTGTTTCAGGGATAACGGGATTTCTCGCTTTTATGCTGGTAGTTGCCGAATATTTTTTTGCAAATTATGGTGATTGCACTATCAATATCAATGGCAAAAAAAAGTTGGTTGTTAAGGGTGGTAGCTCTCTTTTAAGCACGCTTAATGAAAATAAGATCTATCTCGCATCAGCCTGTGGAGGTCGTGGAAGTTGTGGTTTTTGTAAATGTAAGGTAGAAAGTGGAGCCGGACCTCTTTTACCAACTGAAAAACCCTTCCTGTCACCCGAGGAAATTAATGATGGCGTCAGATTATCCTGCCAGGTAAAGGTTAAAGAAGATATTAAAATAACAATTCCGGAAGAGATCTTTAATATCAAGAAATTTAACGCCGTTGTTGAGAAAATTGAAGATATGACTTATGATATCAAAGAGTTAACGTTGAGATTGAAGCAACCTGAGTCTATTGATTTCAAGGCAGGACAGTACGTACAACTGGAAGCACCACCTTATGAAAAAAGTAAGAATCGCGTCAGTCGAGCCTACTCAATATCCAGTAACCCGAAGCAGGATGATTTGATTCAATTGATTATCCGTCGTGTACCTGAGGGAATCTGTACCACCTATGTTTTTGATTATCTAAAAGAGGGAGATGATGTTAATTTTACTGGACCTTTCGGTGATTTCTTTATTCGTGATACAAAAGCTGATATCTTCTTTGTAGCAGGGGGATCAGGAAAAGCTCCGATAAAATCTATGTTAAAATATATGGAAACAGTTGGTACGGATAGGAGGATGATTTATTTCTTTGGAGCTCGTAGTAAAAAGGATCTCTATTATACAGAGTTGTTTGAGAGTTATGAAAAGAAATTTGGAGACTTCACCTATGTGCCCGTATTATCGCAACCTACAGAAGAGTGTGAATGGGAAGGTCGTTGTGGTTACATCCCTCCATTTTTCAAAGAGTTTCTAAAGGATCCTGCTAATACCGAAGCTTACCTTTGTGGTAGCCCCGGTATGATTAATGCTGTGGTTGGGGATTTGAAGAAATTGGGCGTTGCTGAAGATAAGATTTATTATGACAGTTTTGCTTAAGGAGGTGAGATGAAAGAAACCCCTGAAGAAATTAGAATTCACAATAATTTAAAAGCCGGTGCTTTCTCGATTACTGGATTTCTTGGGGATGATAGCCGACATTACCATGATATAATTGCCGAAGATAAGAAAGCTCTTGAAAAATTAGAACTTACAACTGATATGATTGCTGATAGACTTCAATATTTTTCTGAAAAAGCTTTCAATAGTTATGATGGTCCCATTGTTGTTGATGATGATTTCAAGGTAGAATATAAATCCTTCAGAGGGAAAATTATTTGTCCATTCAGACATGGTGGTGGTTTCCGTAAAGGTGAAATAACCCTTACTAAAATCAGCAATGGGTTGTCCATTTGTTGGACACCTCTGAATATACACATGATTCGGGATCATTGCTTTTTTGAAGGAAAAGGCTCAAAACACAGGATTGATCCAGAGCAGATTAAGGATATCATTTTTTAACAAAATTCAGGCTGGCGAATCCAGCCTGTTTTTTGATTACTTGACATATTGATTCTGCTGAAAAATCTAACGCTATGAATAAGAATTATATAATTAATTGTGTTCTTTTGTTAATGGTTATGCTTACCATCTCAACCAATATATACTCACAAGACCTTTCTGAGAAAAAACAACAATTGGAGGAGCTGAAAACCAAGATATCAGAAGAAGAAAAGTTAATAGAGAATAAAGAGAAGATCAAATCAGAAAAGCAAAATGATCTCAATTTGACTAAAAAGAAGCACAACGAAACAGAACGAAAAATCAATGAACTCTCCAAATCGGAAAAGCGAGTAAAATCACAGTTAAATGATACGATTGAGCAGATCAATCGGACAGATATCAAAATAGAGGATCTTGGATTATTGTGTGAGTTAGAATTTAACAACCTTTTTGTGTCTCACTTTGATAAGAAATTTGGCTTCGAACAGCAATTTGATCCAAATATTATTGCTTGTTTCCTGGAAAATACAGTTCAGGAAATGAAGACGACCCTTGGATTTAAGGATTACCTGGTGGATGAAAAAGTGAGAAAAAACGAAAGCTATGAATCCTTTGCCTGGTCTTTGTCAAATAGCAAAAAACAGAAGAGTAAGTATAAAAAAGAGATGAACAATCTTCAATCAGATTTAACTGAGATTGAGCGAGATCGATTAGCTGCCTTAGAACGTAAACAACAGTTAGAAAAAGAAGCAACCCATCTTGATGATCTTATAACACAATTACAGGATGAAATTTTTGAGGATGATTTCAGTTATGTCTTTTCAACAGATAAATTAAAATGGCCGGTTCAAGGAAAGGTTATAAAACCATTTGGATCACATCGAGCAGAGCATTACAAGGTATCTCTGAAAAACAATGGCATCGATATTGCCGCTGATGAAGGAACACCGGTAATTGTGGTTGATGATGGTGTGGTAGCTTTTGCCGAATGGTATGAAGGTGCTGGAAAAATGGTTATTGTGGACCACAAAAACGGTTTCTATTCCCTCTATTCTCACAACTCATTATTACTTGTCTCAAAAGGTGAACGGGTCTTTAAAAATCAGGAAATCGCTCTAAGTGGTAAAACAGGATCAGCCGAATCAGCTTGCCTCCATTTTGAGATTAGAAAACGCGGAACTCCGGTTGATCCAATGGAGTATCTGGAATAATGCATATTTATCATAATTTGAAAGGAATTGAACAAGATAAAATCGGGACGATCCTTCACTATACCGGGTCAATGTTTGGTATTGGGGCTGTTTATGATGACCATAAAGCAATAGTAAAAATAGACAGGTTAAAACAAAGAGATTCTGGCAAAGGTTATATACTGTTAATGCCAGATATTTCCTGGTTGGATGATTACCAATTAACGCCTGAGATTAGAGTTAAAAGAGTGCTTCAACAATTCTGGCCTGGGAATTTAACTGTAATTCTGGAGGATAAGGGAAATCATTTTCCCCATCTTTCGATGAATGGTACAATAGCAGTAAGAGTTCCTCAAGATAGATTATTGTGCGACTATATCAAACGCATGGGAAAGCCATTGATAAGCACTAGTATAAATGTTGCCAGTAATCAACCGGTTCACAAGATCTCCATAATAAAAAAAGAATATAACCATTGGTTTGATTACGGCATAGTACCCAAAGGGGTTTCAAAAGCTTCAAATGAGCCATCAACAATTATCAGTTTGCACAATAACCAACTTAAGATTATCCGAGCTGGATCAATTGATGAACATCTCCTGAGAAATGCGATAATAGCTCCTCGCTTATTATTTATCTGTACTGGAAATACATGCAGAAGCCCTTTGGCAGAATTCTATGCAAAACGCAAAATTTGTGAAATGGGATTAACTCTTCGATCTACTTCAGCCGGTTTCGTTTCTCATGGTAATCCTATGGCAGTAAATTCCTCAATGTTATTGTCAGAATTGGATATTCCACATAAATCTCATCTATCCAAGATTATGGAAGAAAATGATATTAAGGATAGCTGGTTGATAATTACGATGACGATTAACCATAAAGATGCTTTATTGGATGTTTATCCCGAGGCCATTAACAAAACCTTTACTCTTTCAGAAATATGTGGAGAAGAATATTGTCATCCAACCTGTGATATTGAGGATCCTTATGGCTTGGATATCTCATTTTATCGTAGTACGTTTAATCTTATCAAAGAGAGAGTAGACTGTTTGTTAGATAAAATCACTAAGGAGGAGAGGTGAAAATGAATTTTATGTTTTCTGGCTTGTTCTGGGGCCTTATGCTTATTCTCATAGGTCTGTCAGTTATTTTGAAATCAGTTTTTCATATCAATCTTCCAATTGTTAGAATCATTTTTGCCCTGATTCTAATCTATTGGGGTGTAACACTTTTAAGCAATAAGAAATCTAAAGATAATGATGAGACAATAATGTTCAAGGATTCCAGTATTTTGATAGAAGAAGCAGAGAGTGAGAAGACCATAATTTTCGGTTCTGGGAAAATCAATTTATCAGATATAATTTTAACTGATGAGAATTACCATCTCAAAGTTAACGTTATCTTCGGTTCTGGTGTTGTCTATGTACCCAAGGATTTTCCCGCTATAATAAAAGTTTCTGCAGTTTTTGGTGAGGGTCGACTTCCTGATGGCTCAACAGAGGTCTTTGGTGATAGCGTCTATAAATCTCCTGATTACGATAGATCGATTCCACATCTGATTCTGGACCTGGATGTTGTCTTTGGCTCGGGGGTTGTAATAGTACGATGAATAAGGAGCTGGCTGATTTTATCTCAGAGTTGTTATGCAAAACTGAAAAAGTTGGATTGATTCTGTCGGATGAGAAAGAGATAAATTATGGTGTTCAGTTAACGTTTTCAAAAGGTGGTGAACACCTTCCTGTTAATATCTATTTCTCAAAAAAAAAAGGTGTCTCAGTTGTCCCGGGTGGGAAAAAGAATAATCCGCTAAAATCCCTTTTTACATTAATTTTAAATCCTGAAACCGATGCTACCGTCCCATTCAATGTGTGGGCTGGTACAGATGAAAGTGGTAAAGGTGATTTTTTTGGGCCACTGGTTGTAAGTGGCGTTGTATTGAATAAAGAGACGTATAATGCGGTAAAGAAAATTGGAGTCAAAGATTCAAAACAGCTTACGGATGCTATGATAGTAAAACTTGTTCCTAAGCTATATCAAATTCTAAATGGTGCATGTGATACGATAATCCTGAATCCGGTGAAATATAATGAATTGTACACGAAGTTTTCCACTCAGGGGAAGAAACTGAATGAGCTACTTGCCTGGATGCATGGACGAGTGATAATAAATTTGGCAGCAAAGTATAGCCTGGAAGCTGTAATTGTTGATAAATTTGCTAATGAAAGGGTTTTGAAGACATCGATGAAACAGCTTCAATCTATCAAAATAATCCAACGGGTTAGAGCGGAAAGTGATTTAGCAGTTGCCTGTGCTTCAATGTTGTCACGATATCATTTTCTTTCCCGTATGGATAGCCTTTCTAAAACCTTTGCTATAGAGTTCCCAAAGGGCGCAAACTCTAAGGTGAAAGCTAAAGGCAGAGAGTTTGCTCAACGATTTGGTAAAGAGCGTTTATCCGAGGTTGCTAAAACACATTTTAAAACATATAATGAGATAGAGGTGTAAGTTGATTAGAAATTACAAAGAATTTACTCCAGAGATTGGAGATCAAAGTTGGATTGCCCCAAATGCTGAAGTTATCGGAAGGGTTACTATGGGAAAGGATGTTTCTATCTGGTATGGCGCTGTTGTAAGGGGTGATGTACATTATATTACAATTGGTGATAGAACAAATGTTCAGGATCTCAGTGTGTTACATGTAACAAATGCTGAACCGGATATCGATTTTGATGGCTATCCTTTGATAATTGGAAAGGGAGTTACCATTGGCCATAAAGTTATGCTTCATGGATGCGTGGTAAGGGATTATTGCCTTATTGGAATGAGTGCGGTTATTTTGGATGGCGCTGAGATTGGTGAGGAATCAATCGTTGGAGCCGGCGCATTGGTAACCAAAGGAAAATGTTTTCCTCCCCGCAGTATGATTATGGGATCACCTGCAAAATTGATCAGGCAGTTAACCGAAGATGAGGTCAAATTTCTCTACAAATCTGCTGATCGTTATGTTAAATATAAAAACGATTATATATAATGTATACATATGTCGCTGAATCAATGCCATTATCCTTTTGGGAATATGCTAATGAAATGGGATTAAGAAGTAAATTTATCTTGGATACAAAGGGAATGGAAAATGAAATTGATATTATCATAATCAGAACAAAAACCCGCGCTGATAAATCTTTTATAACTCGGTTTCCACAACTGAAATTGATAATTAGAGCAGGTACGGGTTATGATAATGTCGATCTTGAAGCTGCTGTTGGTAATAAGGTCGCAGTTGCTACAACCCCAGAAGCGAATGCTCAATCTGCCTACGAACAAACTATAATGTTTATTCTAGCTTTGATCAAACAGGTTGGCGTTGCAGCTGAAAGTCTAAAGTCTGGATATTGGAAAGAGATGATTAAACCAAATCTGGAGATTTCTGACCTCAAGGTTCTAATTGTTGGATTGGGACGAATCGGGAAACGGGTAAATAGAACATTGCAATATTTAGGTGCAGAGGTTAAAGGTGTCGATCCCTATATTGATAAATCTGAATGGAAAATAAATAATATTGCTGAAGTTGATTATAATAAGGGCTTGGAATGGTGCAATCTGGTAACATATCATTGTCCCCTGACCTCCGATAGTTATCACTATTTTGATGATGAACATCTTCAGAATTTGAAACAACCAATTTATGTTGTTAATTGTGCTCGCGGTGGAATTGTTAATGAATCCGTTTTAAAAGAAGGGATAGTTAGCGGTAAGATTTTGGGAGCGGCTCTGGATGTTTTGGAAAAAGAGCCAGGTCGAGCACAAATATTTCAAGATTTTCAAGAGGTGATTCTCTCTCCCCATATTGGAGCTCATACCGAAAAAGCTAAGATTAGATTATCCAAAGAGACATGGAAAACATGGTATGAGTTTTATGAAAATGGGCAGCTCTTGAATGAGGTTGATTATAATTTTGCTTTTTTGCACAATTTCATTGGATAACGTAACCGTTTATTTTAATAAAAATTAATTGAAAACCTTGTCTTATTGCCGGAAAAAAAAGAAAGAAAAAGTATATTTTCTTATTGACATAAAAACCCAATATTCCAATTTTGCCAAACCTCGTTGCTGACGAGGCGAAAAAAATGATCTTTAAAAGCTAGAACAGATAGAAGTGTATGGTGAGTGAATAATATATAAAATTAATAATGAAGAGTTTGATCCTGGCTCAGGACGAACGCTGGCGGCGTGGATTAGGCATGCAAGTCGAACGCGAAAGAATTCCTTCGGGAGTTTTAGTAGAGTGGCGGACGGGTGAGTAACGCGTAGATAATCTACCTCTAAGAGGGGGATAGCCCCGGGAAACCGGGATTAATACCGCATAGTATCTGACTTCGGTTGGATTAAAGATGGCCTCTGTTTCAAGCTGTCGCTTAGAGATGAGTCTGCGTCCTATTAGTTAGTTGGTAAGGTAAAAGCTTACCAAGGCGATGATAGGTAGGCGGCTTTGACGAGTGGTCGCCCACACTGG
>CAYYLA010000016.1:0-21736 GCA_964441785.1 uncultured Candidatus Cloacimonadota bacterium
GCGCGACATACCTGGTTGGAGGAGCAGTGGCAGATACCTTAACCCACACATTCAATTGCCCCTTTTGGATTAGTGGGTGTTCCAGCTTTAAGGAATGCTTCACTGATGCAATCATTGGTGCCTTCGAAATCTCCTGTGTTACAGGTTAAGGCTGTGGCTACCGGAAGCATGAAACCATTATTGAGACTGTTTATATCATAGGTAGACCAACCACTCATTCCTCCAAACCCACGATAATTAAAAAAGAGCCTACCTTCGTTGATGTTATTAGAAATCTGGCTTACCCATGATCCATTAAATACTTCATTAACTTCAATATTGGGTGAATACTGATTCATCATATTCTTAACGTATATTTTCGTATCTATGGTAGATGGTCCCGATGAGGATGGATCTCCTACTACAAATGCTTTATTGTACCATTCGGTATTACCCAGATAAGGCTCTTTTTCGTAGTTAAAAATTTTCGAGATTATGGTTTGTAAATCCGAGATAGAATTTATCGATAATCGACCGATGAATATATCAGAGAGCATATCATTTCCATCCAATTCTGTGAAAAAATGGTCGCCCTCGCCACCATAATATCCTCCATCCATATGACCGGTTGGGATATTGAATGATCCACCTGCATCACCAATAAGACATACATATTCCGGTGGATTATCCCAATTGTGATAAGCATTGAAGATATAATTTTTTATTTCGTTTATTGTTTCGCCAATGATTTCGAGAGAGGTGGTTGTTACTTCAAAACCTTTTTCTTTTTTCCACTCTGCCAGAGTGGCGGCATAACTATCGCTCTGAGAGTTGCTACTGGTAATTATCAGGTAGCTTGGATCTTGATATTCTGTGCGTTGATTACTCTCATAATTTAGCACAACAGCTTTATATAATTTCTCGAATGCAGAGGATATTTTTCTGTTTCTTTCTTTGATATTTAAACCGTCTCTGCCAGATGTGGTAATGGTTACATCTATGTTGGAAAATATTGCTAACTCTTTGTCTAGCGGATTATAAATAAAAGGTTTGATGATCAATGGAATTATCCTGATATCTCGCATTATCATTGGTTCGCCCAATGCTACAACAGCCTCTGGATAACTTGATGAACCGATATAAAATTCATCATCTATGGTAAATTGTTGTCTGGTAACTTTACTTTCGCTTTGTAATGGTTGACAGGGATATATGTTTATTCCGTTTACATGTTCTTGTTGATTGTAAACGACATTCAGTTGTGGTGTGCCCTGGTCAGGTATAGCAATAAAGGTTGTGAATATTGGTAGATAAGGCTTTCCAATGTCCAATGTCTCTCCTGCCTCAGGATGAGTGATTTTTAAAAACTCGCTATTCTCTTCATCGATTATCTCGGCGTTATATCCATTAAGTGTAAAGTTTAATGCAGTTTCTGAATCCTGGGAATTTGTTAAATTGAACAATGTTGTATCGTTATTTCGATTGATATCAATCCAATTTGCAAATAATCCAAAATATGAAATAAGTATTATAAACAAAAACGTCTTTTTTTTCATGTCACACCCTTCCTTGCTAATTTGTTGAACTAGATGCAGGTTTTATTCCAAAAGCTATTTGCTTAATTGATGCACATAAATAGAAAATGATTAGCCACAAAGACACCGGGCTCCGTAAGACTACGCCCCGGCAGGCAAAGTCACAAAGAATACCAAAGAGGGTAAGAAGAATATCATTGTAAGAGTAAGGGGTTGTCCCACAACCAAAATTTTTAGATTTCTCCCCTTCGACTAAGCCGTTTCAACAAAACGGCAGCTTAGGACAGGCACTACGGTTGAGATGACATTTTTATTGAGATCCAGCTCCGGAAGAAGTGGAACCGTTCCATAAGATCGGCAGACAAGAAGTGAAAAGCTCCGAGGATTACTCGGAGCTTTTCACCTTTGATTCTATGTAAAATTATTCAATGAAATTCTACAATAGCAGTCTATTTCATTAGGACCTGTCCCATGAAATGCCTTTCCCTTTTATTTCATTAGGACCTGTCCCATGAAATGCTTCTTCTTCTTATTTCATTAGGATCATTTTCTTTGTAGCAGCATATTTATTGGTTTTCATTTTATAGAAGTAAACACCACTTGCTACTGGTTTTCCACTATCATCTTTACCGTTCCAGGTAAGTGTGTAATAGTCTGCTTCGCGATAATCCTTAAGAAGAGTTTTAACCTTTTTACCTTTGATGTTATAGATGGTCAGCTCAACATCACAAGCTTCTTTCATTGAGAATGAGATGTTGGTTTCTGGATTAAAAGGATTCGGATAGTTATTACTGAGTCCTGTAATCAAAGGAATATTGTCTTCTTCAGAATCGACAGTGACCACAGACATATCTACTGGGATAACAGTTTCATAAGCAGATCCATCATTGATAATGATATCACAGATATAGTTTCCAATTGCAAGTTCTTCAGCATCAAAGGAGATGTTTATTAACTGTGTTTCACCACCAGAAAGGTCACCTTCGTGAGGATTAACCGAGATCCAACCAAGAGGATATTTAATCTCCAGAGTATCTGTAACTATATGAGGAGCATCGCCATATCCATCACCTACCAGCTGGTATTCAAGCAGAATATTGCCACTGAATACTTCATCGATAGCTACGGTGACCGTGGCTACAGCAACCTGATTCTGATGAAGATAACCATAACCAAGATCTGTTGCACCATGCCAGTTAATATTTACATTCTCTCCAACTGTACCGTCCCAGGCCATATCGCCACCTGAACCTCCAACAAAGTTAGTAGCTTCAACTACAGATGCACCATAAGGGAATTGAACATTGATGTCCGTTATCCATTCATTATCAGGGCTTAAGTTGTGAACAGCAAAAACCCATTCTACCTCGGTACCCGGTTCAAATACGTAGGTGTTATTCTCCATGTAAGAGTCTTCGATATTTCTAGTTTCTATCGGTTCTTCTATACGTATTTGATAGTGAAGATTACCACTACCTGTCACTTCATTGCCGATCTCCATCTGGGTCTGATTTGTTCCGTTCTCATCAACCTCAATATCGATAGCTGTGATATCTACAACCAGATGTGGCTCAGCAATAACTACAAGACTGATATTGCGTTCCCAGGTTTCCTGATCACAGGCTATGGTTGCAATAATGTTTATATAATGATGATCTGGTACATCATCTGCTACCTCCATAATAAAGGCATTAGTGATTGTGTTCTCGCCATTGGCAGCAATATCACCATAATTCTCTTCACCATCAGTGATTGTAACATATTCATCCTCTAATTCAAAGGTAACAACAGCATTTGTCGCTGCATCGGGTCCAATATTCTTAACTGTTGGTGAGAGATACACCGTTTCACCATGCTCTATCGTATCATTTCCACCTGCATTTATACCAAGATCATTGAAATAAAGGTAGGGTCCATTGCTGGGTATTGGAGGTGCAGTTATCAGAATCGCCATCTCATCCTGCAGTGTTTTAGCTGCGGTTGGATAGGTGTTATTGAAGGTATATTGCAGTCCTATTGTTGTTGTCTCATCTTCTATACCTACTGTGGCATATTGACCATGTTGAACGCCATAAGAGTAATCTCCCTGGTCTACATTATTAATTTCTTTATATTGGAATTTGAATTCATTGTCATTTGTGGTAGTAGGGTAGTAGTTTGGATCATAAAGAATAACCTGGAATGTCTCTTCAGCATCATTATATTCATTCTCAAGATGTGACCATTCGATAATAATTTGATGAGATCCCTGATCGTATTTATAACATACAACACCACCATTTGGAGTATAGTTACCATACCAGTCAGATTCACCGAGTTTCAGGTCATCCCAGAAAGGAGCGATCATTGGAGATGGTCCCATAGGTCCAGGAACAATCCAATTCATAAAGTTATCAGTATCCTGAGCTCCAGGAGCTATCCAACCATTAGAGCAAATGGTTAATGAATCATAAACAATGCCATACATCTGTAAATGGAAATCAGCAGGTACCGGAATTATCGCGATGTCTCCAGTGTTACCGGGATCTTCAAGCTCGAGATCAATACCATCACCACCGTAAGTTGGATCTAATTCGATCCATTCGTAAACAGGTGCGTTGTAGTATTCTGTATCACCATCATCATAGGCGTAATAACCATAAGCATCAGGTCCAACCGGATCGTTTACTGTTGGTGATCCAATCTCTAATGTGAAGTATGTGGTTTGAAGTAATCCGTCGGTTGTTGTTAATTCCATTGTCATTGGAATCAAGGATCCAGGGATGATATCGTCGTTAGCAGTAATATTAAATCTATCTGTATTATTGGATGCTTCGCCGTTTGCGGTAACTGTAGTATATGTACCTGTATTATCATTTAATGTGAGGCGACCATCCGTTGTTGTTATAGTTGCGTTAACATTATTAGCTGCAACGTTCCCGATGTTCTCCAGAGCCACCTCGATATCAGCTGTTTCGCCTGGATCAAGGATGTAGTTTCCTCCAATAACATCAACATACATAGCCTGTAATTGAGGTCCCTCTATTGTGATATAGATCTTGTCATTCCACTCATTATCATCATTATCAGTAATTACAACGTCAAAATCAATCAAACTGTTACCAATTGCTTCGGGAGCAACACTGAAGGTGAATGCATCATTAACTGTAATAGCCTGATTTGCATTAAAATCTCCCCAGCTATTGGTAGCCTGAGTAATTGTTATATATGGATTATCTGTATTAATTGTAGCTTCCGCACCTGTTACTGCAGTAGAACCATAATTTCTCAACGTAAGATCCATTAAAATGTTCTCTCCAGGATTAACTAATCCATCACTATTATCATCAGACACATCAAAACTATGGATGTTTACAAACTGTTCCTGAAGTTGAATATGGAATGATCCAAGATGAGGTGCATGATTATGGGCTGTTACTGTTAAACTGACCTGACCTGTAATATCCTCAGGAAGTTCTACATAATAATAACCATCGGCATCTGTCCAACCTGTTACAAAAATTTCATCATTACCTTTAAGAGCTGTAACCCATGCATCTTCCAGAGGGAAACCATTACCATCTTCTACATAAACTTCCAGGTACGTTGTACCACTGGCAACATATTCATTGTATTGAACATCAAGGTTTTGAGGAACACCAGTCCAAACTTCCATACCGGGATCACCCATGAGATTATTCCAATAGGAGAATTTCTTGCACCAGTTACCTGGATTACCAGGATAGTTGTTTAGCATATTGTTCTTACCATGAACAAGTGCACCACCCATATTGTAAATCCCATCAATAAAGATCCCTTCAAAAATACCTGATGAAACACTGTTGTTGAAACAGGTATGGGTAGAAGACGTAGCTGTACCAATTGTAGCTATAGAACCTTTGGGCTGAGAGGGAGAACCAGCTTTAGTGAAATATTCAGTACGAGCATCATCGTAACTTGAACTGAAATTACCAGTTCCACAGGTAATAATTACAACAACCGGTAACATGAATCCGTTATTCAGTGATGAGGTGTTGGAATTTGTCCAGTCACTCATCCCAATATATCCACGGTAATTGAAAAAACCAACCCCTTCATTAATTGATGTTTGTATCCCGTTTACGTAATTACCATTGTAATATTCATTAAAGGTATATTCAGGATTGTGCAATTGCATCACATGTTTGGTATATTTACAGGTTGTTATTGTTGATGTACCGGAATGGCTTGGATCTCCTACTAGCAAAGCTCTGTCATACCAATCGGTGTTACCCATATATGGATTTTTTTCATAATTGAGAATTTTGCTGATAATGGTCTGGAATTCCATGATTGTGTTAAATGGAAGTCGACCAATCATTATATCAGCCATAAGGTCTGTACCATCCAACATTGTGTAATAATGGTCTCCATCGCCACCAGATTCACTTCCAGTTGGAATATTATAGGACCCGTTTGCATCACCAACCAGGCAGACAAATTCAGGTCTAACATCCCAGTTGTCATAAGCATCTTGGATATAATTCTTTATCTGTGAAAGTGATGTTCCGGTAACAGCTGTGCTTACACTTGTAACATCAAATCCCTTCAGATGTTTCCACTCTGTGATTAGCTCAAGGTTCTCTTCAACATCATCATCATTAGCATAAATAAAGAGGTAAGAGGGTTGCTGGTATTCATCATCTCTATTTCTGATGGATTCATAATTCAGGATAGTAGATTCATATAATGGCTCGAAAAAACGCGATCTCTGATTATTGCTATCCAGAGAATTTATGCCTGTTGTATTGTCAGCTGTCACTACAACGTCTACATTTTTGTAGATGGTTAATTCCTTAGATGCGGGATTATATATAAAAGGATTGATCGTTAAACTAACCAGGCGGATATCTCTCATGATCTGAGGTTCACTAAGTGTAATAATGGAGCTTGGATAGCTTATATCCTGGGTATAAAAAGAATTATCTATTGTGAAATCAGACCGTGTATCTTCACCATCTTTTTTCAATTCCTGTCTTGGATAAATATTGATGTTGCTGATAGTTTCAACATCATAGCTGAGGATTTGATAACTTATATTACCTGTGTTTGGAACGGCAAGCATTTTAGTAAAAATTGGGAGTTCAGGTTTGCCTATGTCGACAAGATCACCAGATTCGGGATGAGACAACCTGGTGTATGTTGTTCCATGTTCATTGATTTCGGTTGTTTCATATCCCTGTAAATTAAAGGATATGGAGGAGGCAGAGAGATTATCGGAATTATATTGGAATATCTCAATATCTTGATTCTCAGAAATTTCCTGCCAATTTGCACTTAAGGTTAAACAGATTATCGATAACAAAACTAAAAAACTTACTTTTTTCATAACACCACCCTGTTATTAATTTTGAGGACAATTTAATGCATAAATTATTCCAGAATTTACATTAATATCATATAAAAAGCAGGTTGTTGTAATTGCAAACAACCTGCTAATTTGTTTATGAAATCAACCAATTTATGGTCGATCTATTTAAAAAATAACTATTTAAGTAGAATCATTTTCTTGGTTGCATGATAATCACTTGTGTCCAATTTATAGAAATAAATTCCAGTAGCAACCGCCTTGCCGTTACTATCCACGCCTTTCCAGGTGTAGCTGTGATTTGCTGCTGGTAGTGTGTCATCAACAAGTATATTTACTACTTCACCTTTGACGTTGTAGATAGTTAATTTTACATCACTTTGCTCGTGAAGATTGAATGCAATGCTGGTTTCAGGGTTAAATGGATTCGGATAATTTGCCAGCAGTGATGTCTTGAGAGGAATTGTTTCTTCAGGACTATCGGTATGATCAACATGTAATGTAACGGGTACAATTCGAGTGTCCCAGGTGTTGATGGAGTTTACAATTATTTCACAATAGTAATAACCAAGTTCCAGACCATTGGTATCAAAGGTTACCCCAATCTCATCAGATGATCCACTTGTCAGTGTTCCAGCAGAGGAATCGAGACTGATCCAGGCAAGAGGATAGGACATGATGAAGGAGTTTTCGATTGTGTGAGGAGCATCACCATAACCATCACCTTCCAGCACATAGTCAATTGTCAGGTTGCCAGCAATTTCAGTAGTGATCTCTACATTAACAGTAGCCATTGCAGTTTGATATTGATGCAGATATCCGTAACCCAGATCTGATTCACCATGCCAGTGAATTCCTGCACCAGATCCGGTAGCACCATTGCTGATCATGTCACCACCAGAAGCGCCAACCATATTAGATGTGCTCAGAACATTTACGCCTTGAGGGAACTGGACAAAGATGTCTTTGATCCATTCGCCATCAACCGTTCCGTTATAGGCATAAATTGTCCAGGTGGTTGTCTCACCCGGAGTAAATGAATCATTAGCAGGATAAACATAGGATCCTGTAAGATTTCTTTGATTTGTATTGTCCGAATTCTCATCAGTTCTTATGGTATACTGTAAAACGCCATCGCCGTTATTAGTAATCGTGAAAACACTCTCTTCAACAGTGTTTGGATCAACTACTACATCGTATTGCATTGGATCGGTTACGATATCATTCGGTTCGTATACCATTAATGGAATAACTGCTGACCAGCTTCCTTCTGTAGAAGTGAGGTTTACATCCATCAAGAAACTGTGTTGATCAGGTGTATTGGCATCAATATCAAAGGAAAATGCATTGTTTAATGCAAACTGTACATTAGGATTTATCTGAACAATAGATCCTGTGTCCTGGGTTATTGTTATATAGGAATCATTAGTGCTGATCTCTACTGTAACATCTGTTGCTACTTCTGGTCCAATATTCTCAATAACCACGTTTAAACTTGCACTTTCTCCCGATTCAAGGAATGCATCATCACCGGATAATGTCTCGAATTCATAAACGGTGAGATATGGTCCATCCATAGGGATAGGAGGGCTTGTGAAGAGGATAGCCATCTCGTTTTCCAAAACCTTTGCTGCGGTGGGGTATTCATTATTAAATGTATATTCAAGCCCAATTGTTGCTGATGGATCTTCTAAACCTACTGTTGCGTACTGTCCATGATCGAATGGATAGTCGTAAGATCCAACACTGTCATTTGATATATCTTTATACTGTAATTTGATTTCACTGTCTCCAGTTGTTGTTGGATAGGTATATGAGTCATAAATTATTGCCTGGAATGTTTGTTGAGAATTGGAGAAATCACTTTTCATGGTTTCCCATTGAACTACAACATATTGAAGTGTAGCATCGTAATAGTAGTATACATTACCAGGTTCTGTTTTCATATCATCCCAGAAGGCTGCAATGATAGGTGAAGGACCTAAAGGACCTGGGAGATGCCAGTTCATATATGATTCACTTTCATTCAAACCTGGAGACATCCAGCCATTTGTACAGATAGATAATTGATCATAAACCTCTCCATAAAATTGGAAATTGATATCCAGATCAATAGTTTCTGTTGCTCCACCATCACCCCAATCTGTAAAACCTAAAGATGTACCGGGCCCTCCGTTGGGGGTTGCAATCTCAATCCATTCATATTCAGGACATTTAAGATAATCGGTGTCATCATCATCATAGCAATAATATCCGTAAGCATCCGGTCCAACCGGATCGGTCACGTGTACCTCGCCTATTTCCATTACAAATTGTATTACTTCCTGATAACCGGAACCATCACTCAATGTCATTTCAAAGGGGATTTGAGAACCTGGAATCATGTAGGAGTTTACCGTTAGATTAAATCGATCTGAATTATTATTACCCTGTCCACCTGAAGGGATAGAGTTAAAAGTTCCAGAATTATCATTAACGGTTATATTGCCGTTTCCTGTTGTTAGAATACCGGTAAGGTTCTGTGCAGTTACAGGGCCAAGATTAGATAATGTTATTGAAATATCTGCTGATTCACCTGGATTAAGGATGCCATCAGTATCATAAACTGTGTAATCACTATAATCCATCTTTGGTGCAGCAACAGTTTCGATAATCACATCCATCCATTGGCTGGTACCATCGGAGATTGCCATGTCCAACCTGATCTCATTACAACCCGAGATGTTGGAATCAAGAGTGATTGAAAAAGCTTCGGATACGGTAGCCGTACTATTGGCATTAATAGTACCGAATGTAGCAGAACCATTATTAATAGTGACATAAGGTTGATCACAGGTGATGGTTGCTTCAATATTGGATACAGTTGATGAACCTGTATTGGCTAAGGTAATATCAAAGGATGCTGTTTCTGCAGGATTAATCAAGTTGTCACCATTTGTGTCATTTATGCTATAAGAATCAATAATGAGATTATTATCAGCTGCTACAATATCAAATTCATCAGAAAATGGGATAAAATTATGTTTTGTCACAGTTACATCAACTTCACCGGCAATATCATCAGGGAAATCGAGAATAACACTGCCGTAGGCATTTGTAAGACCAGTAGCAAAAATTTCATCATCACCTTTAAGGATTGTAACCCAGGCACCTTCAATAGGTGTAGAAGCGCTATCGGTTACCTCAATCTCAATATGATTTGTTCCTAATCCAACAGAAGCTGGATACGAAACAGATAGATTCTGGGGAACATCAGTCCAGACCGGCATAGCTGGCTCACCCATCAGGTTATTCCAATAAGAGAATCTATATACAGGAGCGCCATCATAATTTAGGTTTGGATAGGTCTCAAAGAGGTTTAATTTTCCTCGAGTTAATGCACCACCCATATTATATATCCCATCTGCAAAAATACCATGGTATGTACCACCTGAAACACAGTTGTTGAACATTGTATGTGTAGAAATAGTTGCAGTACCAATAGAGGCTATCCCACCCTTTGGAACAGATGGTGTACCTGCTCTCAAGAAGGTTTCACTTCGGGATGTTCCAGATGCAAAGCTACCTGTTCCACAGGTTAAAATAACTGCTACAGGAAGCATGTAACCATTATTCAGTGAGGTTGTGTTGGAATCGGACCAACCACTCATACCCAGATAACCACGATAATTGAGGTAACTTATTCCACTGTTTATTGCACTTTCCATTGTATTTACATAACCACCAGTATAATTCTCTATAAATTCAAAATCTTCGTTTACAGAACTGATCAAGTCTTTTACATATAGATTACAGTCTATGGTAGATGTACCAGAATGACTTGGATCACCAATTAAGCAGGCTTTTGTATACCAGTCTGTATTTGTCATATATGGATTTTGTTCATAATTAATAATTTTCGATAAAATTGTCTGAAATTCTGAGATTGTACCGAAACTTAAACGACCAAGAAAAACATCAGCCAGGATGTCATTACCATCAAGTCTGGCATAATATTGATCGCCCTCACCACCACTCATGTATTCGGTTGGGATAGAATATGAACCACTGGCATCCCCAACTAGACAGACAAAATCAGGTGGATTAGTCCAGTTGTTGTAAGCACTTTGAATGTAATTTTTGATTTGAGCAGCTGAGTTACCAATAAGGGATGTTTCAACCTTATGTACCTCATAGCCCATTTTATGTCTCCAATCAACTAAAAGATCTAGATTGTCTGAAACTTGATCATCACTGTGATAGATGAAGAGATAACAAGGTTGATCAAATTCGTCTCTGGTATTTATCGCTTCATAATTCTGAATAGAACTGCTATATAGTTCTTTAAATGAATCAGAGATTCCACGTTGAATATCAATTTCGTTTACACTAGCAACGTTTTCGTTTGTAATCACTTCTAATTGAATATTTTTATGCACAATTACCCGATTATTTACTGGATCGTACTGGAATGGATTTACCGATACGGAAACCAGACGAACATCTCTCATGATCGCAGGTTCACTTACTTCAACGATTGAAGTTGGAAATATATTTCCTGTGTTGTAATAGTTTTCCTGATACATGAATTGATCTTTGTCTTCTTCATTTTGACAAGGGTAAATCTTGATATTGTCAATATATTCAACCTCGCTGTGTAAGAGGTTAACAGTTACCTTACCTTTATTAGGTACCGCAAATAATCTGGAAATCTTTGGTAAATCAGGTTTACCAAATTCATATTGAGAACCTGAATCCGGTATAATAAGTTTACTGAAATTATCACCCTTAACCTCAGTTTCACTAATTGTAAACTCTTTTAAATTAAATGTTATCTCAGTTTTTTCTAGTCCGTATGAAGTGTGTTCCATTACGGGTTTACTTAGGTTTTCATCGATTTTAACTGTATTACTACTCAATAAGGCTGTAGATAGAATCAGCAATATTATCAAACTTAATTTTCTCACGTTTCTTCCCCTTCTCCGTATTTATATAATAATGTAATTATGCAATAAATATTCCAGAAAGGGCATCTCCTGCAATTAATCCAAACGAGAGAGGAAGTATTTGAGAAGGATTATCAAATGGTAATTTGTGATTTTAATTATAAATAATGCTACGTAATGTTTTTCTTGACCATAAGTGAGATTTTGGAGAATTTGCCATTGTTTCATCAAAAAAAATAAGGAAGTAAGGAAAAGATGAGTATGAAGTTAAAAGAAATTCAGGAATTTCTGGAAGCTGAATTGTTAACCGACGATACTGATTTAGAAAGAGAAGTAAGTTGTGCTTTTGGCTCAGATCTTATAAGCGACATTCTTATGTGTACAAAAGAACCAACTCTTTTGTTAACAGGCTTAACAAATCCCCAGATTATCAGGTTGTCTGACATGATTGATCTTTACGGTATCATTTTTGTGCGGGGTAAAAAACCTCCCCAAGAGATTATTGATATGGCTAAAGAGAGAAATCTACCACTGCTTTCAACGGGATACACTATGTTTAAAAGTAGTGGAGTTCTTTTTAATAAAGGATTACGGAGTTGTAAGATTTAAATGGGTGAGTATTGGTATTATCGCCCTGGATTTGAAGAGAGAGCAAAGGAATTTTTCAGCAACAAACAAGATCCTGTATTTACGCAGAGCTTTGTGTTGAAAGAGAGAGATTTTGTTAATGCGGGTAATGCATCGTCGACAATAAAGTTGGATCTCAAACGTATAGGTGTTGAACCAACTATTCTTAGACGGGTTGCAATAGCCGGATATGAAGCTGAAATCAATTCTACAGCTCATGCAAAAGGTGGAGAAATATTTTGTAATGTTTATCCTGATCTTGTTCATATTATATTTCATGATTTTGGCCCCGGAATGGCAGATATTGAACAATCAATGGTTCCGGGTTTTTCTACTGCGGATGAACAGGTGAGGGAAATGGGTTTTGGAGCAGGCCTGGGATTGCCTAATATTAAGAAAAACAGTGATACGCTTCACATAACATCAGAAGCTGGGGGAAGAACTTTCCTTGAGATTCTAATATATTTTAAAAATGAAGAAAAATAAATATTTTCATGCTATACGGATAAACGAAGAGAATTGTACCGGGTGTACTAAATGTGTAAGAGTATGCCCAACAGAAGCTTTAAGAGTACGAAAAGGTAAGGTCGTTTTTGATTCAAACAGATGTATCGATTGTGGAAATTGCATAGAAGCTTGTAAATTTGATGCTATCGTTCCATGGTCAGATCCACTATCAAAAATTGATGATTTTAAATATAAGGTTGCCATTTTATCAACCTCATTTGCAGGGCAATTCCCTCCCTATATTGGATATACTAAAGCAAAAAAAGCAATGCTGAAAATGGGTTTTGATGAGGTAGCCCAGGAAGCAATGATTTCTGAGGTCATGGGGAATTTTATTCGGGATTATATTCAAAGAAATCCTGATATCAAACCAATTATTTCAAGCTCATGCCCAGCTGTTGTTCGCTTGATTCAGGTCAGGTTTACTTCGCTACTACCTAATCTACTTAAAATTGAAGCACCACTGGGTGTCTTATCAAAGTACTATAGAGAAAAAATCAGCAAAGAAAAGAAGATGAAACCCGAAGATATTGGGATTTTCCTCATTGTCCCATGTATCTCTCAAGTAACAGCAGTTCATCAACCGGAAGGTTCCTATAGCTTTGCTCAGGATGGAGCTATCTCTATTCAGGAGGTTTATGCTGAGATTATTGATTCAAATAAAGAAAACGATGATGGATGGCATACTGATCTCTACCTGAAAGGATTAAGCTGGGCTATCTCCAGGATGCAGGCTGAAGAGGTTAATGGGGGAGACCTGAAAACCCTGGCTGTTAACGGTATTAATAATGTTATTGATATTCTGGCTAAAATTGAAGATGAACATATAGAACAATACGATTATGTTGTGCTTAACAGTTGTATCAATGGTTGTGTGGGTGGGGTTCTCAATATCGAAAATCCATTTATCGCTACAAGTAGAATCCTTGATCTTGTGCGAAATGCTAAACATAAGAATTTTAATGATGAATATTTTATGGAATTATATGAACGTGGAAAGTTTGATGTTGGAACTGTTGAACCTAGATCTATAATGTCTCTGGATAGCGATATCAAATCTGCTCTTACCAAAATGAGAAAAATCTCTGAGATTGAAGCTCAACTTCCTGCCTTGGATTGTTCTGCCTGTGGTTCACCTAATTGTAGAGCTTTGGCTGAAGATATCGTTGAGAATAAAGCCTCTATCAACCACTGCGTTGTCTTGGCAAGAAAAAAACAACAATTGAAAATGAAGGAAAAAAAATGAAATTATCAGAATTCATAGATACTATAAATGCCGAAATTTTAACTAACTCCTCTGATCCGCAATCTGTTGAAATCTCCGGTGGATGTGTCTCTGATCTACTTAGCGATGTTATGGGTAGTTCTGAAGAAGGGCAATTGTGGATCACTATTATGAGACATTTGAATACTGTCGCCGTAGCTTCTATGATTGGTATTCCCGCTATTATTTTTGCTAAAAATATTAAACCTGATCCTCAGGTTATCGATAAAGCAAATCAAGAAGGTGTTTGTTTGATATCCAGCCACTTGTCAACGTTTCAATTGGCCGGTAAATTATACCAAAAACTCTATCTGGATTAATATTCCTTATGCAATGGTATCGGGCTGATCTGCATATTCACTCGGTATTGTCTCCCTGCGGTGGATTAGAGATGTCTCCAAATAATCTTGTTAAAATTGCGCAGGAAAAACATCTCGATATCTTAGCTGTTACCGATCATAACTCTTGCCTTAATCTGAAAGCCTATCATCAAGTCCTTGCCCGTAATAACATTGTACTTATCCCGGGAGTCGAAATTCAAACCTCCGAAGAAATCCATCTTATTGCCCTTTTTAACTCAATAAATGATGCAGAACATTTCGGACAGATTCTGTATGATTCCTTGTTACCTCTGGATAATGATCCAGATTTTTTCGGTGATCAGGTGGTTGTTGATGCTGATGAGAATATTGTGGATATTGTCCCTAAAGCATTGATAAACTCAAGTATTTGGACCTTTGATGAAGCCTGTGAACATTTGAATAATTACGATTGCCTCTATTATCCTGCTCATGTTGATGCTACATCTTTCAGCTTGATAGGACAGCTTGGATTTATTCCTCCATACCTGAATCTTAAGGCAGTTGAAATAACTGCTAAAGGAGATGTGGACAGTATCAAAGCTTCAATGCCTTTTATCAAAGATTTTGCAATTATTCGTAGTTCTGATGCGCATTATTTAAAAGAAGTAGGTTCAGGATACACGGAATTTTATTTGGAAGAACCAAGTTTGTCTGAGATCCGTAAGGCTATTAATGGTTCAAGTAATAGAAAAATCAATATTATCACGGAAGTATAGAAAAAAATAACAACTATAAATATAAGTAATAAAACGAGATAATTATATCGCCTGGTTAATCGATAGAAAAATATCTAAAAAAGGTTTGACACATAATAGATGGTTTCGACATTTGGGTATCGATAAAGATGTATCGAAAAAGGATGATCGGAAGATGAAAAAAATTACGGTGTTTAAGGGCTCTCTCTGACTCATACATAAATGCTCCATAGTGGTATTTTCCCCAAGGGAAAATACCACTATTCTTGCATTAGGAGAAGGTTTATAGCGTTAAATAAATAGTTGATAATGAGAATCAAAATAAATTACTGCAAAAGAGTGATTTATAGGGGATTTTTTCCTTGACCTAGTGACTGATAATGTCGATTTTGATTCGCATTGCAAATAAAATCTCAAAATTAGAAGATAGATAGGAGGCACTATGGATAAAAGTGCAGTGGGTGATGCTTTTTTATATGAAAAGCTGAAACAGGTTATAGCAGAGAAGAAGAAGCTGAAGGATCCCCTTATTGAAGTACTTCACCAGGCTCAAGAAATCTTTGGTTACCTGCCCAATGAGGTTCAGCAATATGTTGCTGATGAGTTAAATTTACCAATTGCAGAGGTTTATGGAGTTGTAACGTTTTACAATTTTTTCTCAATGGTTCCACAGGGTAAACACATAGTAAATATTTGTACTGGGACTGCTTGTTATGTGAAAGGGGCACCCAAATTAATTCAGATGATGGAAGATGAGTTAGGAATCAAAACCGGAGAGACAACCAAAGATGGTATGTTTACAATTTCTACTGTTCGTTGTGTTGGGGCATGTTCTTTAGCTCCTGTATTTGTTATTGGGGAAGATACTTACGGAAGGGTTGACTCCCGGGATAAACTGGTTGAAATTTTAAACAAATATCGTAATCAGGTTTAGTATGCAGGATATTTCCCTTCATTTACTTGACATTCTTGAAAATTCTGTAAGAGCTGAAGCGGAAAATATTGATATTTCTATTGTAATTGAGGTATTAAAAAATAATCTGAAGATTACTGTTAAGGATGATGGTTTTGGTATGGATGAAGAGACGCTGTTAAAAGCTCAGGATCCATTCTATACATCAAAAAAAGAAAGGGTAAAAAAAGTTGGATTAGGGATTCCGCTTTTTAAACAAAATGCTGAGATGTGCCGAGGTCTTTTTGTAATGAATAGTAAACCGGGAGAAGGTACTGAGCTGGTTGCCGAATTTCAGTTTGATCATGTTGACAGATTACCATTAGGTAGTATTGCTGATACGATGATTTCGGCTATAATAGGTCATTCTGATGTTGATTTTCATCTCAATCTTGTCAGAAAAATGATAAGTGGTGAACAATTGACTTACAATTTTTCAACTAAAGAGATAAAAGCAGAATTGGGAGACATCCCGCTATCTTACCCTGATGTAGTTCAGTTTATAGAAAATGATATAAAACAAGGAATAATAAAAACAAAGATGGAGGAGTTCTAATGAAAACTCTTGAGGAATTAAGAAAAATTCGCGAAAAAGCTCAAAATGAGATGAAATTGCGTGAAACCAATAACCGTGTAAAAGTTGTTGTTGGTATGGGTACATCCGGTATTGCAATGGGTGCCAGAGAAGTTATGAAAGCAGTTCTTGATGAAGTGGCTAAACGACAGTTAACAGACGTTTTAGTAACTCAAACAGGGGAAAAAGGTCTTTCATCTATGGAACCTGTTGTAGACATTATTGAAGAAGGTAAACCCACTGTAACATACGGAAATATGACTCCTGATAAGGCTCGTAAAGTAGTTGCTGAACATATTGTTAACGGCAAAACAGTCAACGATTACGTAGTTACCCGCGGTTAAGAGGAGGAATTATGTCTCTTAAACGTACGGACGTTCTGCTATGTTGCGGTTCTGGATGCGTATCGGCTGGTGCTTTGAAAATTAAGGCAAAACTGGTCGAAGTTATTGAACAACACAATCTTACAGATGAAATTAATATAATAGAAACTGGTTGTATGGGACCTTGTGATTACGGTCCAGTAATGATGGTTTATCCTGAAGGTGTATTCTATAGAAAATTAACAGTTGAAGATGTAGAAGAGCTAGTTGAAGAACACTTTATGAAGGGTCGTCCTGTTAAACGATTGATGTTACAGGATGATAAGAATATTTTTGAAACTAAAGATGAGGTTCCCTTCTATAAAAAACAGACTAAAGTAGCTTTGGAAAATTGTGGATACATTAACCCTGATAAGGTTGATGAATATATCGCAATGGGTGGCTATGAAGCTTTAGGTACAATATTAACTGAGAAAAAGCCACAAGACGTGATTGATGAGATTAAAAAATCAGGATTACGTGGTAGAGGTGGCGGAGGATTCCCTACAGGTACAAAATGGCAATTTGTTGCTGATGCAAAAGGAGATGAGAAATTTGTTGTAATCAATGGTGATGAAGGCGATCCGGGTGCATTTATGGATAGATCACTTCTTGAAGGTGATCCACATAGAGTTCTCGAAGGAATGATGATTGCCGCTTATGCTGTTGGTGCAAATTACGGATTTTTCTATATCAGAGCTGAATATCCACTGGCAATTAGAAGAATTAGAGCTGCAATTGAACAAGCAAGGGAATATGGCTTAATTGGTAACAATATTCTCGGTTCTGATTTCTCTTTTGATGCACAGGTGAGAACTGGAGCTGGAGCATTTGTCTGTGGTGAAGAAACTGCTCTTATCGCTTCAATAGAAGGTAAAAGAGGACAACCTGTTCCAAAACCTCCATTCCCAGCTCAGGAAGGTGTTTACGGGAAACCAACATTGGTAAACAATGTTGAAACCATGGGTAATCTTGCTACAATTATCCGAAAAGGTGCTGATTGGTTTGCATCTATGGGTACCGAAAACAGTAAAGGTACTAAGGTTTTTGCCTTAACAGGTGATATCAAAAATACCGGTCTTGTTGAAGTTCCTATGGGTATATCACTGCGTGAACTCATCTATGAAGTAGGTGGTGGCATGGTTGATGGTAAATCCTTTAAGGCAGTTCAGTTGGGCGGACCTTCTGGTGGTTGTCTTACTTCTGATCATCTGGATACTAAAATCGATTATGAATCACTGAAAGCCAAAGGTGCTATGATGGGATCCGGCGGGGTTATTGTAATGGCTGATAACAACTGTATGGTTAATGTAGCCAAATTCTTCCTGGAATTCTCACTTGAAGAATCCTGCGGAAAATGTACACCTTGTCGTATTGGTTTGAAACAGATGTATACTATCCTGGATCGTATTACTTCAGGTCAGGGACAAAAGGGTGATATAGAAGCACTTGAATCTCTTGGAAAGACTATTTGTACTACTTCACTTTGTGGTTTGGGTCAGACAGCTCCTAACCCAGTATTAAGTACAATTAGATATTTCCGCAATGAATATGAAGCTCATATCAATGATAAAAGTTGTCCAACTTGTGTTTGCCAGGATCTCATGCACTTCGAAATTGATAAGAGTAAATGTATCGGATGTTCATTATGTGCTCGTAAATGTCCTGTTGACTGTATAACAGGAAGTAGAGAAGATAAATATACAATTCATCAGGATGCTTGTGTAAAATGTGGAAACTGCCAAGAGGTATGTCCTGTTAATGCTGTCGGTAAATTACCGGGAATAGCATCAATTATCAAAGATGAATTAGTAGGAAATGATCTGTATCATTAAGCTATCTAGATAAAGATAAATAAATGAATAGGAGTTATTTATGTATGAAGAGATACTGAAGAAGTATGCTCCTGATCAGGAAAACCTGATCTATATTCTGCATGATGTTCAGGATAATCATCCTCAGAACTATGTGCCGGAAGACGCAGTGGAGGAGATTAGCAATTATTTGAAAATCTCACCAGCTCATATTCACGGTGTATTAACATTTTACTCGATGTTTAGTACAAAACCTAGAGGAAAGAATGTTATTCGCCTTTGTGAATCACCGCCATGTTTCTTGAAAGGTTCAGAAAAGATTCTCAAAAAACTGAGAGAGATTTTGGGAGTCAAAATTGGTGGTACTAGTGAGGATGGACTCTTTACATTGGAACTTTGTGCCTGCCTTGGTGTATGTGGTAATGCTCCGGTAATGATGATCAATGAAGATGTTTATGCAGATTTGACAGACGAGAAAGTTGAGAAAATTATTGCTGACATTAAGGGGAGGGCATAATGAAATTCTATCGCAGTCACATACTTATTGGAATTGATGATTCCAGTTTGCAGGCGGGTGTAAAAGAATTTGAATCTGCTCTTCGTAATGAATTAGCCAAGAACAATCTTACAGACGAGATAAATATTCTGGAAACAGGAACACTTGGTTTTTTCGGAACTGGTATAAGTATGATGGTTTATCCGGAACAGGTTACATATGTTAATCTTACTGAAGAGAATATTGCTGAGATAGTTTCAGAACATTTCCTGAAAGGTCGTGTAGTTCATAAATATATTCTCGATAAATCTTATACTAATAAATATGATTATAATTATAAAGGAAGAATAGTACTACAGAATTCAGGTATTATTGATCCAGAGAATATCGAAGAATACATTGGTTCAGGCGGTTATGAAGCTTGGGAAAAAGCATTACTTGATATGAAACCTGTTGAGATTGTTGATGTTGTCAAGAATTCTGGACTTAGAGGTCGCGGTGGTGCTGGTTTCCCAACAGGTCTTAAATGGAGCTTTACTCAACCTATTGAAGCAGACCAGAAATATGTTGTAATAAATGCTGACGAAGGTGAACCTGGAACATTCAAAGATAGACTGATCATGGAAGGTGATCCTCATAAACTTATTGAAGGTATTATGATTGCCTCCTATGCAGTAGGTGCTACTAAAGCTTATATTTATATCAGAGGGGAATATAAACTTTGTATTAACCGCTTGCAGATCGCAATTGATCAGGCTAAAGAATATGGATTGTTAGGCCAGAATATCTTTGAATCAGGTTTTGATCTTGATATCGAAATTAAAATCGGTGCTGGTGCTTATGTTTGCGGTGAAGAAACAGCATTGATCGAATCTATGGAAGGTAAACGTGGTACACCACGTTCTAAACCACCATTCCCAGGTGTAGCCGGTGCATGGCAAAAACCAACAGTTGTTAATAATGTGGAAACTATTACCAATGTTCCTGCTATTATTAAAAACGGTGCAGATTGGTATAAAGGCTATGGCGTTGAAGGATGTCATGGTACAAAAGTTTATACAATCATGGGTGATGTAAATATGCCTGGTCTTTGTGAAGTTGATATGGGAACTGAGTTACGCAAGATTATCAATGAATTCGGTGGTGGAATGAAGAACGGAAAACAATTCAAGGCTGCTCTTGTTGGTGGTGCTGCTGGTGTTTTCCTTTCTGATAAACTTCTTGATGTGAAAATGGATTTTAACAGCTTGCAGGAATATGCTGCTGTTCTTGGTTCCGGTGCAATTCTGGTGATGAATGAATCTGCTGATATGGTGGATATGCTCTGGTCTGTTATCAGATTCTTCCGCCATGAATCTTGTGGTAAATGTTCACCTTGCGCCAATGGTAACGAAGTTCTTTTCAAACTTATAAATAACATCAGAAACGGTGAAGGGAAAGAAGAAGATCTAGATCTTATGATCCATATCTCCGAAGTCATGAATAAAGCCTCTTTCTGTGCCCTGGGCCAATCTTTGATGATGCCTGTTAAGAGTGCTATTGAGAATTTTAAAGAAGATTTCTTAAAACGTATGAAATAATGGAGGACCGATAAATGGCCGAAATGATAAAATTATGGGTTGATAGTACTCAGGTTGAGGTTCCTAAAGGAACAACCATTCTTAGTGCTGCTAAAAAAGCAGGGAAATATATCCCCACACTTTGTTATCATCCCGACCTTAAACCTTCCTCAAATTGCGGTATCTGCGCTATTGAGATAGAAGGACAAAATGGTACAAAACGTGCCTGTTCTACTCCTGCTTGGGATGGAATGAAAGTTATTACAAATAGTAAGAATTTACGTGAAATGCGTAAAACTCTTGTGGAAATGATTCTTTCTGATCACGAAGTTGTGTGTCCTACTTGTGACCAAAACAATAAGTGTGAATTGCAGGATTTAGCCTATCTTTTAGGCGTTGATGATAAACGTTTACCTAATGTTATGAAGAAAAAACCACTCGATCTTTCTAGTTTCTCTATCGTGAGAGATCCAAACAAATGTATCTCCTGTGGTCGTTGTTTAACTGTTTGCCAGGAGATTCAAACTGTTCACGCTCTTACGATTGAGGGTCGTGGTTTCGAAGGTACTATCACTACTCCTTTTGATAAAGGTATGGGTGACAGCCCTTGCGTTAACTGTGGTCAGTGTATTGTTTACTGCCCCGTTGGTGCTTTAACAGAAAAAAGCCATACGGATCAGGTTTGGGATGCTCTGTTAGATAAGGAAAAATATGTTGTGGTTCAGGAAGCTCCAGCTGTAAGAGCTACTCTTGGTGAAG
>CAYYLA010000017.1:0-20278 GCA_964441785.1 uncultured Candidatus Cloacimonadota bacterium
CATCATGTTTAGCAAAAAAGAGATGTTTAAGTTTCTGCATAAATACTATTTATTATAGTAATTATTAAGAACTTCTAAAATACCTGGGAAATCAATACCCAGATCTTTAACTTTTTCTATTGTTGGAACACCATTGTTGTCCCAGCCTCTACGTTCATATACCGCATCACAGAGTTTTTGATATGCATCTTCTCTGAACTCACGTGTTTTCTGATGTTTTTCATCAACACTCTTACCGTTTGGATCCCAACCCCATTTATCTTTAAGTTGGTTGTCATAACGCTCTTGACGAGAAACATACTCTTCAATTGTTACCGGACCTACAGATCTATATGGTATCTGATCGTATTCTCTTGTTCCAAATCCCATACGAAGATTAAAGACTCTCTGGAAATTGTAAACACGTTCAGATTGAAGAATAAGCTCGTATTTATCAATATTCTTACCTGTTACTGCATTGAATAAATCAACATAATTCTGAACATGTTTCGGAACCTTAGCCGGCTCATCAGTTTCTCCATTGTCAGTTGGTTCTACATCGTTCCATGGGAGTTTACACAAACCCTGAAGTCCAAACCAGGTTCTAAACATTGGGAAATAATGGAGTGCTTCCGCTTTATCTTCAAATGTTGGAATCTGATTGTTTACCATGTCCATGAAAATCAACCAGGCTTCATCATGCTGTGGTCCCTTAAGAGCTAAACCATATCCACCCTGCATTGCAAGTGATTCTTTTGTAACATATTCGGAATATTCCATTCCCTTACATTCCATTCCAATATCCTGGAGGAATTGAGGATCTGCACCATATTCTTTGATAAACAGCTTTTTCAAACGATGGATACCAAGACCGATAGTCTTACCGAATCCTTCTCCTCTGGCCAATTGGTGAAGCATTTCCATGGATTCTTCGCCACAGCCGAAACCAAGTTCGTATCCACCAGTAATCTCTTTATTAATAACACCATTTTCAAAACATTCCATTACGAATGACATACATGTTCCCCAAGAGATTGTATCAATACCATAGGTATCACAGTAGAAATTTGCTTCAACGATGAAATGTGGATCAAAAACGCCCATATTAGCACCGAATGCTGCAGCTGTTTCATATTCAGGACCATCAATAGAGACAACATCACCTTTGTAGGGGCCTGTTTTCAGTGTATATCCATCAACACATTTAGCACATTGCATTGTACAGCCATACCAGCAACCATCAGGTACACCCTGGGTAAACATTTCACGCCATACATGTGATTTTATTTTGTCTGTTTTTTCATGACGGCCAAATTTGTAGTTATGAGTAGGAAGTAGATCATAGTCATCCATAAGATCAACTAGATGTGCGGTACCTACGTGTCTCATATCGCATTGAGAATCATCATTGTCGTATAATTCTCTGTGATATTCAGCACTGATTTTCTGGATCCTATCCAGATCAGCAACATTATTTTTATTAGGATTTATATCTGAAAATTTACATACAATCGCTTTAACTTTCTTTTTGCGAAACAGGGTTCCTAATCCACCTCTACCAGCTTGTTTAAGACGAGCAACCTTTCTTCTTCTATCATAGAATGAGAAATTTAGACAACCATAGAGTGAATATTCTGAAGCAGCTCCAGCTGATACAGATGTTATCGCTTTCATGCCATGATCGTCATCTGCAAAAATATCACACATCTGTTCTGCGATCAAATGAGAATTTATCGCTTCTTCCGGTGCTTCAAAGATCTGTACAAGACCATTGTCTCCATCAATAAATACAATAACCTCTTTATCTGACAAACCCTGGATTTCAATTGCATCCCAGCCAGAGAATTTAAGATAAGGTCCAAAGTATCCACCAACATTACTGTCCACGGGAGCTCCTGTTATTGGGGATATACCGCAAACAAGTGATTTACCTGTACCAGGATACTGGGTGATTCCACCCATTGTTCCAGCTGCAATAACAACTTCGTTTTCTGATGAATCCCATTTAGTGTCAGCTGTAACGGCATCCCAGAGAAGTTTCATATTAAAACCGCGACCACCAGTGAAAACGTCTTTCATTTCCTGGGTTACAGGTTTTGCTTTAATTTCAAGGGTTTCTACATTTACATATAGCGTTTTATTAGTGTATCCTTTATCTAAAGGACTTATTTCATATTTAAATTCTGCTAGAAGTTTATGTGCTTCTTTAATTTCTTCAGCATTATATGGGTTTTTATAGACATTCATTAGAAGTGCCTCCTATAATAAATTTTCTCTATCGGCTCTGGTCTTTCTTCAATTGAAAGAGCTCCCGCTGGACAGGCTTTTACACAAATTCCACAGGCAATACATTTGAAAGGAACTGGTTCTCCTTCTGCTATAAACATTGATTCTGTAGGACAGAAACCAACGCAGGAAAGACATCCAACACACTCTTTGGCATTGAGTTTTACAATTCCTCTTGCATCACGGGATAATGCTTCAACAGGACATACGTTGATACATTCTCCACATTGATTACAGACATTCCCCGAAAATCCATCATCCAATTTTCTAATCCTTATCCGTGATTTCAACGGATTTTCTTCTTTGAACCAGGTTTTGGAACAGACTTTTTCACAAGTCCCACAACCTATGCACTTCTCTTTATCCCAGACCAAAACTTTCATTTTTCCTCCAAAATTCCATCCAAAATGTAGGATTTTCTCTTTTTCTTTATTTCAAAACAAATTCCATCCCCATTTTTTCGATGTCAAGTATATTTTGATATAGGTAGTCTGAGAATACCTTTATTATGAAAAGGTTTAGCGAAAACTCTTTGATATATATGAAATTAATTTACATATTTTGCATGGTTAACTTGTATATTTTTTTTCTATAATTAAGCGATGGGGATTCTTAATAATTCGCTAAAGCATCCAGAAAAAGGAGCTTGGAAAATTCAAGCCACGTTTCATTTATATGGTTATTTTTTTTTAAGTTTATGATATGAAGGAAGTTAAATAAAGAAAACAGTTTGTAGAAGGTAGTTCGGGTTTAATATATTCAATGATATGCCTTGACTGAAAACCGGGCATTTTTTATTCATAAAAAAAAATCTGGAGTAAAAAAATGAAGCAAATCGATATAAAATCAATACTGGAAAAGAATGTAGATTTCATAAAAAAACAGCTTTCCGAAACCGGATTCGAGAAACTAATTGTGGGATTATCGGGAGGTATTGATTCTGCTGTAACTGCAGCTCTTTCTGTACAAGCTGTTGGCTCTGAAAATGTTTACGGAGTTATGATGCCTTATAAAAACAGTCGTCAGGAGAGTCTTGACCATGCTTTATTAGTGGCTGATAAATTAAATATTCAATACCAGGTAATTGATATCACACCTATGGTTGATAGCTACTTCGATACATATGCAACTGATGCTGATTATTTACGAAGAGGTAATAGAATGGCAAGAGAACGCATGTGTATCCTATATGATTTATCGGCAAAATACAATGCCCTTGTTGCCGGAACAGGAAATCGAACCGAGTTAATGATTGGATACTGTACGCAATATGGCGATAGTGCCTGTGCTTTTGAGCCACTTGGCAACCTCTATAAAACAGAGGTAAAAGCTTTAGCCGAATATCTTGACCTCCCCAAAGTGATCATCGACAAAAATCCTACAGCAGATTTATGGGAAGGACAAACCGATGAAGAAGAAATGGGTATATCATACAATAGATTAGATGAAATTTTGTATCAATTGCTTGATGCTAAAATAAGTGCAGACAATCTTCCTAAGCTTGGATACAAATTTGAGGAGATCAACAAAGTAATATCCATGATTAAAAAATCTGAATTCAAACGGAAGATGCCTCCGCAACCTGAATAAGTTAAAAGGAGTTCAACAATGAAGAAGTTCTTTAAGAGATTAATCAAATCTGTTTTATTTTTAGTGCTGTTTATTTTTCTAATAGCTGTGTTGCTTGTCGTTTTCAGGAATCCTATAGCAAAATATGTAATAGAAAAAACAGGTTCTGCAGCAGCTGGTGCAAAGGTTGAAGTTGATGGTGTTTATCTTAAACCCCTTGCTTTGCACATATCGTGGGATAGGCTTCAGGTGACCGATCGAAATAACACCATGTCTAATCTTTTTGAAACTTCTAGCTGCGAATTTGAATTAGCTTTTTCTCCACTCCTGGATAGAAAAGTCATAATTGATAACATGACAATTAGCGAGGTTAGAGTCAATACCAAACGCACAACAGATGGAAAACTACCAGTAAAAGCATCCAAACCGAAAAAGCCATCTAAACTTATGCTGTCGCTCAAAAGAAATCTCGAAGCTGAAAAAGAGAAGATTCCGGTTTTCAAAGCAAAAGATATGACCACAGAAATCAGTGTTGATGCAATAATTGAGATGATGGAATTTGAAACACCAGCAAAAGCAGATTCTGTGAAAGAACTCGCTGAAAATAGATATAATTACTGGCATGATTTAATTGAAAATAATGATTATGAAGCCAGAGCAAAAAAGATAGAGAAAGATATTAAGAAAATTGATATTGAAAACATGGATACGCTAACTGAATTTCAGGAGAATTTCCAACTTGCACAACGTTCTTATACGCAATCAAAAGCGCTTTATGATGAGTTCAAGATTCAGAAGTCTCAATTGGAAGGGGACCTTTCTACAATGAAAGAACTGAAAAGGGATATTCCCCAATGGGTTACTGAGGATTATCAAAAAGCATTACAAAAAGCTAAGCTTCAGGATATTAACGTCCAGAATGTTGCACTTATGTTATTTGGTGAACGTGTGACAGATGGAATTATGTTGTTATTGGATCAGATAGAACGATCCCGTCAGATGGCAAAAACAGAACCAGCTATTGAAAAAGTTCGCAAAGAACGATATCCCCATCTTCCATCTTTTTGGATAAAGAATGTCGATCTATCTGTTATTACACCGGATGATATACGTTTAAGCGGGAAAGTGTTGGATATTTCTTCAGATCAGAAAAAAACAAAACTTCCATTAAAACTCAACCTTAAAGGTAATCAGGACAATGTAGGACGAATTGTCTTAGGTGCGATATTTGATTACACCGGCGAAGAAGATAAAGAGACCATAAACCTCAATATTTCTGATGTTCCTATAACGAATGTTACAATATCAAATTTTGATTTATTGCCATCAAAACTTAAATCAGGTGATGCTAGACTAAACTCCAGTCTTAATTTTGCAAATGATTTGATAGTGGCAAGAATCGATCTAAAAACTAGTGATATTGTTTTTGATTATAATACCCAGACAGAAATGGATAAGAACCTGGTACGAATTTCAAGAAATATTACCGAAGCAATAAAAGATGTTGATGTACATGTTGAAATCCAACAGAGATTGGGCGATTTCACTTTTAAAATCAATAGTAATCTTGATAATCTGATTGCTTCTCAACTCAAGAAAGTTGCATCGGATGAGCTGGTAAGGGCAAGGGCAGAATTAGAGAAACGTGTTAATAAAGAGTTAAATAAATATAAAGCAGAAGCTTATGAGTTTATTGATCTTCAAAAGCAGAAACTTCAAAGTGAACTTAATAAGGTGAATAATGAAATTGAGAACCAGCTGATGGTTGTGGACAGCAAGAAAAAAGAGCTTGAAGATAGACTGGAAGAAGAGAAAAAGAAACTTGAAGATAAAGCAATGGAAGAAGCAGGTGAGGTTATTGATGACCTCCTTGATGATCTAAAATTTTAGGAGTTATATTGTTATTCAAAAAATCGAATAAATGCAAAATTTGCAAAGCCCGACGTGCTGTCAGATTTTGCTATAGGATTGGGAAAAACATCTGCTGGCATGATTGTAATGAGTTACGCATTGATCTTAAATGTCCTGACTCATGCAAATATGCTTTGCTAGAGCCCGAAGAAGAACAACTGTTTAATTTAAAAACTAAGATTCTATGGCTGAGTTTATTGACCTACTTAAAAAAGAGATGGATCAATGGATTGTTACACCTCAAAAAATCTTTAATAATCAAATACCACAGAAAATGGCCGATACAATTGAAGGTAAAAAAGAAATGACCAATGTCTTTAAACAGATCAATGCACCTAGCCATATTCCATTACAATATCTCTATCAACGATTGGAACTTGATTTGAAACATAAGGAAGATTATCAAAAGAATCCTGAGGTTATTGCGAAAAAATACCTGGTCAAGATTATTGAAAAGGACTATAAAACATCTGTTGATTACTTGATCCAGGCAGATCAATATAGTGATTCTGCAATGCTTCAACGTTACATTGACCGGCATGAATCAAATAGAGTATTCCGAAAAATGGTTGATATTGACCTGTTATCGTCGGCATTGTCAGAAGATAAATCAATGTGTCTTGTCTACTTTGATGTAAATGAGAAATATGATTTAACAGTTGTTTTGCGATTGGTTAATGAGGAGTGGAAGATTGCCTTCAAGTATTGTGGTAAGCCTGAGATTTTCAATGGAGAAAACGAAGCAATTCAGCAGGTTGCGGTATTATTATCAAAAAATGATCTTGGTAATGTACACAAATTATTAACTCAATACAGCTCTGTTTATCCAGAGTCAGCCGATCTTGCATATTATTGGGGATTGTATTATGCATTCAGCAATGATCTTAATAAATCTGAAACTTTCTTTCATACAGCTATGGAATTGGATAATAGTTTTATAGAAGCTATCTTCAACTATGCCAATCTGATCCATAATAAGAAGGATTATGACAAGGCGATGCAACTTTATCATAAAATTTTGGATCAAAATCCCGATGAGCTGAAATCAATTAACAATATCGGGGCTATTTATCTGGAAAGACTCGAATATGATAAAGCTGAAGAATGGTTTAATAAATGCCTGTCTATAGATCCTAAATTTGATCTGGCAAAACAGAATTTAAGTAAATTAAAAGATCTAAAAATAAATAGTACTTAATATGCTGTGATGATTATAGTTGTGATAGATAATCTAAATCTAAATATTATATTATTCATCATATAAATATGAAATATAGGGAGATAAATGTTTTTATTTGAAAAATCCAACCAGTATTTTGCCCAATGTCCTGGCAAGATGGAAGAGCTGGCAATAAAAGAGATTAAAGATTACGGAATAACTGACATCAAGAGTCAATATCGAGGTTTTTATTTCTCATCTGATCTTGAACATTTGATGAGAATAAATTATCGTGCCAGACTTCTTTCGAGAATTCTAGCACCGTTGATTATTTTTGATTGTCATAGTGAAAAATACCTATTCACTACAGCCAAAAAATTAGAATGGGACAGGTTATTACGTCCCGATGAAAGCTTTGCGATTTTTTCTAATGTCGCTAATAGTAATATATCTCATTCGCAATATGCAACGCAGGTCTTAAAAGATGCGATTGCAGATTATTTCAAAGATAAATATGGAGAAAGACCTTCAGTGGAACGTCATAATCCAGATGTTTGGATAAATCTTTTTATAAATCGCAATCGTGCAACTATCAGTTTGGATATCTCCGGAGGTCCGCTTCACAAGCGAGGTTACAGGTTAGAATCTGTGGCAGCACCAATGCAGGAAACCCTTGCTGCTGCTCTGATTAATATTTCTGCCTGGAATGGGGAACAACCACTTTGGGATCCCTTCTGCGGGTCAGGAACAATACTTAGCGAGGCACTTTTAGAGTATGCTAGAATCCCTACAGGATTTAAACGTACCTCCTATGGTTTTGAAAAAATGCCCGATTTTGATCAAAGTAAATGGAACAAAATTAAGGATGATGGTGAGCGATTAAAGAGGCCGCTACCTGATGATCTAATTTATGGGTCTGATATCTCCGAGATGGCTGTTAAAGCTGCTAAAACAAACCTCAATTCTATCCCTTTTGGTCATAATGTAAATATTGCTAAAATGGACTTTCGCAACAGTGAGGGGTTTGAAAACGGGGTGATTATAACTAATCCACCCTATGGAGTTAGATTGGGTGAAACAGAGGCTTTGAGGAAACTTTACAAAGAATTTGGAGATTTTCTAAAACGTAAGTGTAGTGGAACAACTGCATACGTATATTGCGGAAACACAGCTTTAATAAAAGATATTGGACTAAAACCTGAGAAGAAAATTCAGTTAATTAACGGCAACCTGGACGGAAGGTTGCTTAAGATTTCAATCTATTGATAATTAATTCTTTTTGTGATTGCCTTTTAATAAACAAAGAGTTAACTATCATTAAATATAAAATTTTACAGCAAATACTTGACATTGATTTGCTGAAATTTGATTAAGAATAAAAATTAAAAAGTAAGCTGTATAAATCTTTAATTTATTATATTTAAAGGTTTTATGGAGTAATAGGAGAGATTTGTGGAACGTTATTTAGTAACCAGTGCATTACCTTATGCTAATGGCCCACTACATATTGGTCACGTAGCTGGTGCATATCTACCAGCGGATATTTTTGTGCGTTTTAAACGATTGAAAGGTGATGACGTTGTTTATGTTTGTGGGACCGATGAACATGGTGCACCTATTTCTATAAAAGCAGAATCAGAAGGATTATCTCCTCAAGAAATAGTAGAGAGATACCATAAAAGCATGAAAGCTAGTTTTGCTGGTCTTCACATAGATTTCGATAATTTTTCTGGTACATCAAGAGAAGATCATACAAAGCTTTCGCAATCGTTTTTTTTGAATCTTCTGAATCGTGGTTTTATTGTACAAAAAACCAGCAAACAGTGGTTTGACGTTGAGAAACAACGATTCCTAGCCGATCGGTATGTCGAAGGGGATTGCCCATTTTGTGGTGCAGAAGGAGCAAGAGGTGACCAATGTGACGCCTGCGGAAAATTGATTGATGCTGTAACATTGAAGAATCCTGTTAGTAAAATATCTGGATCAAAGCCACAGTTAAAGGAGACAACACACTGGTATCTGGAATTGCAGAAATTTGAGAAAGAGCTTAAGGATTGGTTGGAAACAAAATCCTATTGGAAAGACAATGTTCACAACTTCATCAGTAATTTCCTGGAGAGTGGTCTAATTGAACGGGCTATTACAAGAGATATCGACTGGGGAGTACCTGTACCACTTGAAAACGCTGAAGGTAAGGTGCTTTATGTTTGGTTTGATGCACCAATTGGTTATATTTCATCCACAATCGAATGGGCAAAAAAAATAGGAGAACCTGATAAATGGAAGGATTATTGGTTAAATAAAGACACGAAATTAATCCACTTTATCGGTAAAGATAATATAATATTCCATACGATTTTTTTCCCATCATTTCTAATGGAGCAGGAAGAAGATTTCATTCTTCCTTACGATGTTCCTGCTAACGAATTCCTTAATCTGGAAGGTCAGAAAATGTCCACAAGTAAAAACTGGACTGTTTGGGTTCATGACTTTCTGAAATTTTTTGATGGTGAATTTATGCGATATTATCTGGCTGCAAATGCTCCTGAAAATAAGGATAGTGATTTCAGCTGGAAGGAATTTCAGATTCAGATTAATAACGATTTAAATAATATTCTGGGTAATCTGGCCAACAGAGTCTTTGTCTTTGCAAATAAATATTTTAACGGGACTGTAAATAAACCAGTTCAACTGTCTGAAAACTCAGTTAATATCCTAAATGAAGCAGACGCTAATATTGATAAAATTGAAGAATGCTATCATACGTATCAAGTTCGTAAAGCTGTTAAAACGGTAATGGATATAGCACGTTCAGGTAACAAATTCTTTGATGAGGAGCAACCGTGGAAATCCGTTAAAACAGACAAAGCTCGAGCAGAAGAAACATTATTTGTATGTAGTCAGCTACTTGAAAAAATATCAGTAGTTTTAGCTCCGGTACTACCAGTAAGTATGCCTAAATTACGTTCAATGATGAATTGCGCACCGCTAACAGCATGGAATCAATCAGAGCTATCTTCCGACAGTTATAGTTTTAAAGACATTGAGCCTTTGTTTAAGAAAATCGAAGATAGTGAGATAGAAAATCAGCTTAACATATTGAAAGCTGCTTCAGAGATTAAGGAGCAGGTTCTTGAGCATAAAGATGAAGTGGAATTTGATGATTTCATGAAACTGGAATTTCGTGTTGTAAAAATTATTGCTGCAGAGAAGGTTAAAAAATCAAAGAAATTATTAAAATTAACTATCGATATAGCAGGGGAGAGGCGAACAGTTGTATCAGGTATATCGCAACATTATTCTCCGGAAGATATCGTAGGCAAAGATGTTGCCATGTTGCTTAATTTAAAACCACGAAAGATAATGGGAATCGAATCTCAGGCTATGATTTTAGCAGCCAAAGATGATGATAAGTTGGCAATATTAGTTCCGGAACGTTCGATTGGATCCGGTTCTGAAATATCATAGAAAACGCAGGATAATATGGAATTAAAGAAAGAATTGAAATTCCTAGATGTTTTCAGCATCTCATCAGGTGCTATGATTAGTTCTGGTTTGTTTATCTTACCCGGATTAGCATATTATAAATCAGGACCATCTGTTATAATTGCCTATTTTTTAGCTGGATTGCTCATAATTCCATCCATGCTAAGTAAAGCAGAATTAGCAACAGCTATGCCCAAAGCAGGTGGAGATTATTTTTTTGTGGGTCGTAGTATGGGGGCTGGATTTGGAACAATTGCTGGTATCTCAGCCTGGTTTTCATTAGCTTTTAAAAGCGCTTTTGCATTATTGGGTATTGGTGCTTTTGCCGGTTTGATTTTTCCTGATTTAACCATGTTCCATATAAAAATAATTGCTGCTGTAAGTTGTGTTTTTTTTACAACACTCAATATTGTTGGGACAAAACATGCCAGTAAATTTCAGGTTCTCTTAGTTATGGTTCTATTAGGTATCATGGCTATCTTTGGTATCTTTGGAATATCTGAAGTTAAAAGTATGAATTTTCATTTCTTCATGAAGGGTGATATGAAAACATTATTTATGACATCCGGATTGATTTTCATCTCCTTTGGAGGACTGACAAAGGTTGCCAGTGTTGCCGAAGAGGTTAAGGATCCATCTAAAAATATACCCCTGGGTATGTTTGCTTCATTTATAGTTGTTACCATTATCTATGTTGTTGCAGTGTTTGTTACTGTAGGTGTTATGGGTGATAAGCTTTTACGCTCTGCTCCTATGAATTATTCATTAACCCCATTAACCGATGCTGCCGGTGCTTTTATGGGGGATGTGGGAACAATTATTCTCTCACTTGCAGCAATTCTTGCCTTTGTATCTACAGCTAATGCGGGTATTATGGCTGCCAGTAGGACACCATTGGCAATGAGTAGAGACAATCTGTTGCCGGATTTTTTTGCAACAATTAATAAACGATTTAAAACACCACATGTTTCCATTATTATTACATCTGTTTTCATGATAAGTGTAATCCTGTTACTTGATCTTGAGATGCTTGTTAAGACTGCATCAACTATTATGATTCTTCTTTTCTCTTTTGTGAATCTTTCTGTGATTATTATGCGAGAAAGTGGAATACAGAACTACAGGCCAAAATATAAATCTCCATTATACCCCTGGATTCAAATAATTTCTGTCTTAATATATGGATTTATTATTGTAGAGATGGGGAAGACCCCTATTTTGATTTCAGGTGTTTTCATGATATTCGGGTTAATCTGGTATTGGTTCTACGGACGTATAAGAGCTAACAAGGAATCAGCCTTATTAAGCATAATTTTAAGTGCAAAGGATAGCAAACTTCGTGCACCCACCTTAGAAACAGAATTAAAAGAGATAATCAGACAGCGCGATGACATTCAGAAAGATCGGTTTGATCATGCAGTAGAAAACTGCACAGTCCTTGATATCGAAGAAGCTATGGATAAGATAGATTTCTTCAAGATCGTTTCTGAGAATATGTGCAAGTCTGTAAATCATAACTGCGATGATTTTCTGTCAAAAATGAGAGAAAGGGAAGAAGAGAGTTCCACTGCATTAACCGAAAATCTGGCAATTCCTCACATAATTATTGATGGAGAAAAGCAATTTGAAATTCTTCTGGCTCGTTGTCGCAAAGGTATCTATTTTTCTGAAGAAGCTAAAAAAGTGAAGATGGTTTTTGTAATTACGGGTACCAGGGATGAACGTACTTTCCATCTGAGAGTATTAGCTGCAATAGCGCAGATTGTGCAGAATCCAAACTTTGAAAAGAAATGGATGTCTGCTAAAAATACAGAACAATTACGCGATCTAATTTTACTTGGAGAGAGAAAACGATAATGAAGGTATATATAGAAACATATGGTTGCCAAATGAATGTAGCCGATAGTGAACTGGTAACATCAATTCTTCTGGATAACTCATTTTCATCAGCGGAATCTATTGATGATGCCGATGTTATTATATTTAACACCTGCTCCGTAAGGCAACACGCCGAAGATAGGGTAATGGGTAGAATCAACAATGAGATGTCTCGCAAACGTACTAAAAAAGATCTTAAAATCGGGGTTATCGGCTGTATGGCTCAACGCCTGGGTGATAAACTCCACTCAATGAATAAATCTATTGATTTTGTTGTTGGTGTAGATCAATATAAAAAATTACCCCAGATTATTAAATCACTTTATCATGATAAAACCTTTAGTGATGATACTTCGGTTAATAACGATGAGGTCTACCATCAACTGTATCCAATACATCAGGGCAAATACAATGCTTTTGTTACTATTATGAGAGGTTGTAACAATTTCTGCTCTTACTGTATTGTTCCATATACCAGAGGTCGAGAACGTTCTCGACCAGTTGAGGATATAATCCTTGAGATAGAAGATGTTGTAAATAAAGGTTTTAAGGATGTTACTCTGCTGGGACAAAATGTTAATTCCTATAATTATGATAATGTAACCTTTGCGTCTCTTCTGTATAAAGTTAATCAGATAAAAGGGTTAAAAAGACTCAGATTTGTTACATCTCACCCTAAAGACCTAACCGATGATGTTATTGAAGCTATGACCAGCTCTGATAAAATCTGTGAACATCTTCACCTTGCAATGCAGTCAGGAGACAATGATGTATTGAAGCGAATGAATAGAGGTTATACTGCAGAACATTATCTTGGAATTGTAAATAAACTGCGTAAAGCAATGCCTGAGATTGCTATTACAACAGATATTATTGCCGGTTTCCCTGGTGAAACAGAGGAACAATTTCAGCATACCTATGATTTAATGAAGAAAATTGAATTTGATTATGCTTTTACCTTCAAATATTCACCAAGAACCGGAACCAAAGCTGCCATGTTTGAAGATCAAATTCCAGAAGATATTCGTCTGAAACGCTTACAGAAGCTAATAAAACTACAAGAGGGTATCACATTAAAGAAATACCAGGATCAGATTGGTAAGATAAAAGAGATTTATGTAGAAAAAGTAAGCAAAAAATCAGATGCTGAAATTTCAGGTAAGAGTAGAGACTTCAAAATCACAGTATTCCCCGGTTCTAAAGATTTGATAGGATCATTTGTTAAGGTTAAGATTGTTGATGCTACAGGTTGGACCCTGAAAGGAGAGATGGTTTAATTTATGCTATCAGAGCATCTTAAATCCTGGATAAATCACACCTCTCCATTGTTTGTTCAAACTAATTCTCTGTTTGTTTTGGCTACTATCCTTATTGTTGGATATGTCTGTTCTCGCTTAGCCAGAAAATGGAAAATTCCATCTATTACTGCTCAGATTATTGGTGGTATACTTATTGGTCATTATGTTCTGAATCTTTTTCCTGAGAAATCATTGATAAATTTAAATCCAATAATTAATTTTGCCCTGGGCTTTATCGGTTTGGCAATAGGTAGCCATTTGAATTTTAGAAAACTTCATAACTCCGGTAAACGCATTTTCCTGATAACATTATTTGATGTTATAATAACTCCAGGTCTCGTTTTTGTTGGTTTTTACTATCTTATGAATATCTCTTTTGAGGTTAGTGTAATTGTTGCAGCAATCTCCGTAACAACTGCTCCTGGTTCAACACTGCACATTATTCATGAAAAACGTGCTAAAGGTATTCTAAGCAAAACAATTCTTGCTGTTGTAGCTCTTAATAATGTTGTTACCGTTTTTCTATTCTATCTCGTTTATTATTTCTTGAAGAATAGGGTAGATGCCGGTGAAATTGATATTCTGGTTACCCTTTCAAAACCTCTTATTATTATGCTGGAGTCTGTTATTGTTGGTTCAATTGTCGGGTTCAGCCTGATTTTTTTTACAGAGAAACGACGCGTAAAAACATCATTTCTGGCCCTGGTGATTCTTGCTGTTGTGTTGACGGCTGGAACCTCTGAATTCCTGCATTTATCAGGACTATTATCCTGTTTGATAATGGGGATGGTTATTACAAATTTTTCAAAATTTAAAAGTGTTCTGTTTGGGGCATTCAAAGACCTTGAGGTTGAGGTATTTACTCTTTTCTTTGTTTTGGCTGGTACGCATCTTGATTTCAATGCCGTTTATGAAGCAGGTTTAGTTGGTCTGGCGTTTATAGTATTGCGTTTGATAGGGAAGACCCTTGGCCCAGCTTTAGGTGCATATATGGCTTCTTCAACTGTCTCCATCAAAAAATATATTGGAATCTCTCTTTACCCCTTTGCCGGTTTAGCTATTGGTTTTACTCTTTTTCTGGAGAATGATCCTCTACTTGTCGATTATTCTGATAAAATGGTTGCCATTATCCTAACAGCTGTTGTTGTTAATGAAGTCCTTGGCCCAATATTTACGGGACTTGCTATTTCAAAATCCAATGAAGAGAATAAAAACAGGATTCGTTTGATGGACTTTCTACAGGAAGAGTACATTAAGGTTAATCTTCAGTCTAACGATAAATGGCAGGCACTTGATGAGCTGGCTGAATTCATGTTTAAAACTCATAAAATAACTGAAATATCTCTCGATCAATTGAAGAAATCAATCCATGACAGGGAAATGGATCTATCAACAGGTGTCGGCGAGAATCTCGCTATTCCTCACGCTATAATAGAAGGTGGTCCCAAGATCAGAGGGGTTATTGGTATTTCTTCAAAAGGTATTGATTTTGACTCCATTGATGGCAAACCGGTTTATATTATCTTTTTAATTGCTACGCCAGAAAATCAATACAAATTACATCTGCATATGTTGGCTAATATTGCCAAAATCTTTGGACATCATCCTCATATTAAGGATAGTATATCAAAATCTAAAAATGCTGATGAAGTCTTTGAAATTTTACAGTCAGAAGAGGTTGAAGAGTTAAATCCATTCTTTGAAGATTAATTATGAATTTGAGTAAATGCTCTCTCTACCCAGTTTAGCATTTCTTTATCACGATAGGGCTTTACCAGATAACAGACAGGTTTTGTTTTTTCAGCATCTTCATAGGTCTTGCTGTCTATCAAAGCAGTAATGTAAAGAACCGGAATATTTGATGTTTTCTGGATCTCTTCGGTTAATTCAATACCATTTTTTGATCCCTCAAGCAGTATGTCCATCAATAGTAAATCAGGTTTGTTCTCATCAATACTTTGAAGAGCTTCGTCTCCAGAAGAAACAATATCCGTTACTTCATAACCATGTGCTTCCAATGTGTATTTAATATCCAGAGCTATTACTAACTCATCTTCAACTATTAAGATCTTTTTTGCTGTCATTTTGAACTCCAATTTATTGTATATTCTTGAATCTCATATCGTTGTCAAGTGCAATATTTTTTCATAACATTTGTTGATTATTCGAAGGTAGTAAAACCCTGATATTTTCTTTATAAAAGATGGATAATTTTTAATGTTAGATTGATGAATAATTTCTACAATTCTCCAAAATAAAATAGGAAGTGAATCATTTTTCTATTTTGGATTTGAAATTTTATTGTGGAGTTTCTAATTTTACTGACTTTTCGATGTACTTTTATATTAAAATAATCTTTTAAGCTCTTAGAATCGATTTTTCGAATTTAGCCAAAATTAGCAACATATAATGGAAATATACTGAAAAGAATTGACATCCCAAGAGGGGAGCCTAAAAAAGCTTACATCATGGAACACAAAGAACCCATGATAATATATATTATGTAAACTTATGTATGTTGGGTTAAGTCGCTTTACCTCAATTGTTTACGGAAGGAAGGTATTTTGGTTGTCTTAAAAAGTATGACAGGATATGGTAAATCTAGTTTTGATAATGATGATTATAGTTTAGAGATTGAGATCAAATCTGTTAACAGCAGATTTTTAGATACTAAATTTTATATGCCTAAAGAGTTTTACGCTCTAGAAAATGAATTGAGAAATATCATTAAAGATTCGATTTCAAGAGCAAAAGTAGAAATAAAGGTAAAATACATTAATGAGAATCCACCTCAAATGATATTGGATAGAAAACGCTTTAATTCTTATCTCAGCATATATAAAGAAGCAGCTGAAATAATGAATTACAGCAACGATCTTCCGTTAGAAAAGATTCTGGGTGAAAAAGATGTCATAAAAATTCCCGAATCTGATCTAGAAGAAACAAGTCTTCCAGATGATTTAAAAAACTGCTTAAAAGATGCCCTGGAGAAGCACCATAACATGTCTCTACAAGAAGGTAAGTCAATGGGGGAATACATATTGACATCACTGAAAACATGCACTTCTGCCCTATCAGATATCGAATCTCACATTCCAGGCCATAAAGAACAGCTCCTCTCAAACATGCAGCAGAACATAGAAGAAATACTGAAAAAGAAACTCGAAGACAATGAAATTAAACGACTTATGACAGAAGTTGCGATCTATATAGATAAATCAGACATAACTGAGGAAATCATCCGATTACGGGACCATATTGGTAAAATGAATGAACTTTTGCTATCCAGCAATTTAAGTAAAGGGAAGCGATTTAATTTTATTCTCCAGGAAATGCATCGTGAGATTAACACAATCGGGTCTAAATTCGCAGTAGTAGATACGTTTGACTCGATTCTAATAATAAAAGAAGAGATAGAAAAATGCAGGGAGATCGTGCAGAATGTCGAATAATAAATTACTTTCGTGGACCTCTCACCCATTCAAGGAATATCCCACCATGTCACTGCTGTTAAGCATTTTCATGATATTGCTTGCAATTGGATTATGGTATCTTGCAGTCGATGTATGGGAGATGCCAATATTCTATTATATTGGCTTATTTGCGTTCTTTTTTAGTCTTATAACGTATTTCATACCAACGAAATACAACATATATAACACAAAAATAGAAATCTATTACTGGTTTATCAAAGTGGAACGTTCTTTTGCTGATTTCGGGTGCTATTATTCAGATAAAAAAGGTGTGATGCTAAGCACCTTTAAACGACCAAGAAAACTTGATCCATTTAGAGGATTATCACTGAGATTCAGCAGAAATAAACAAGAAAAGGAAGAACTCATGAAGATTCTGCAGGAAAAAATAGGAAACAAATACTAATGTTTGACACCTCACTCCAAAATAAGATTGAGAAATTACTTAAGAAAACATATCCTAAGTCACTGAAAAAGAAAGACATAGAGATATACTTAAAAATACGTAAGCATAAGCGTAGAGATCTTACTCATACATTAAACCAGATGGTAAAATCGAAGTCGATTAATCGAAGTGGTAGGTTTTATTCGATTAATTCATCCAGTTCTGAACAAAGTGTAATCGGTAGATTTGACGGACGATCACTGGCTAGGGATAGGTCTTTTGCCTTTGTTATATGTGAAGATGAGGATTATTTTGTTTCAAGCGAGGACACAAAAAATGCTTATGATGGGGACACTGTAGAAATTATCATTAAATACTCATCAAGAGGCAGAAAATATGCTGAAGTTATTAAGATTATTGAACGAAAACACAAGACAGTAATTGGAAATCTTCAATACTATGGGAATAAATTGCTTCTTATCCCCGATAATAGCCGGCTACACACAGACTTCTATGTAGATGAAGATAATGGAGCCAAAGAGGGTGACAAGGTTATAATATCTATCAAAAACTGGGGTAGTAAACATTTTTACCGATTACCAACAGGTGGGGTTACTGAGATACTGGGTAAAGCTGGTGATCCAAGGGTAGAAGTTTTAAGTATTATTCGATATTTTGATCTTCCTTTGGAATTTCCTGAAAATGTTTTACAGGAGGCCAACTTATTGGTTGAAGTAAGTTCTCAGATAGATGGCGATAATAGATTGAACTATAAGGACTTAAGAACAATTACGGTAGACCCGGCATCTGCCAAAGATTATGATGATGCTGTTTCAATTGAATCTATTGAGAATGGTTATAGGCTTTATATTCACATCGCTGATGTTTCACACTATGTGGATAAAACGTCGGAGGTTTTCAAAGAAGCGTTAAAAAGAGGGAATAGTTACTATTTTCCTAAGCGAGTGATTCCCATGTTACCTGAAGTTTTATCAAATGGAGCATGTAGCTTACGACCAAATGAAGATAAATTTACAATAACGGTTGTAGCTGATATAAACAATAATGGTGAGATAACTAATCAAACATATACAAAATCGATAATAAATTCCAATGCTCGACTTGTTTATGAAGAAGTCGATGATTTCTTCGATGGTCTTCCCCATTCAATCCCTGAGGATTTAATTAAGGATTTAGAAATGATGCGTAAATTATCCAAGATTCTCTCAAAACGGAGAGAAAAAGCTGGATATTTGAGATTCAATCTACCAGAAACGCAATTTGTATTTGATGAAGATGGGAATATTGAGGATCTGGTTCGCTCAAAAGAGACTGAATCACATAAGATGATTGAAAACTTTATGCTGGTAGCAAATGAGATAGTTGCAACAATTCTCAGCAATCAACCAACGATATATAGGATTCATGAAAAGCCTGATGTGAAAAAAATTGAAGATTTGAAAGAAATCCTGAAGAATTATTCAATTGATTTCAAATTATCCTCAGATCTCAATAGCTCTCTCCAGGAAGCATTAAGCCTACTTACGTCAGAGAAGCAACACAGGGTTTTTGATCGCATGTTTTTAAGAAGTATGAAACGGGCCAAGTATTCAACTGTAAATTATGGGCATTTTGGTCTTGGAATGCATAATTATACACATTTTACCTCACCAATTCGACGCATAAGTGACCTGATAATTCATATGCAGCTAACAGATCTTTTGAATAACAGAAAGAAACAGAGTTTTTCGAAAGACCGATTATTCCAGATTGCAAAACAAGCAACAGAACGTGAATCCATTGCTGATGAATCTGAAAAAGAAGTAAACATCAAGAACAAGATCAACTTCATGAAGCAATTTATTGGTGAAAAGATGGAAGGGATAATTACAGCCTTATCAGGAAATGCAATAATTGTAGAGCTAGACCGTTATCCTGTAACAGGAAAGATCCTTCTTGCATTGATAGAAGATGATTACTATGAATTTTTTGACAATTATCACAGGATAGCAGGGCGCAAAAAAGGTAAAGTTTATAGATTAACCGATCAAGTAACGGTTAAAATCGAAAAAGTTGAAGATGACATATACTTCCAATTAGTCGAATAATCAAAGTAGCTATTGACAATATTGGCCTGTGTAAATTTTAAATATCAAAAAGGTAAGTAGGTGATTATGTTTATATATATATTTCTGTTGAATATTGTCTATTTTATTACATATCCATTAATTGTTATGAAATTTAAAGGACGTGAGAAACAGGAGCGTCTGGGTCGAATTAAGCTTGATTATGATAATGTAGTGTGGGTACATGCTGCATCTGTTGGGGAAGTAAACGCAATAAAGCCATTAATGACGAGACTTTTAACAAAATATCCTTCCAAGAATTTCATCATATCCACCATGACAAGAACAGGTCAGGAAGCAGCTAAGAAGATCAGTCCAAAGTTGGAGACCATATTCATGCCTTTGGATTTTCCGTTGCCAATGTGGAGAAGTTTTCGTAAATTGAAACCGGAATTAATCCTTCTAGTAGAGACAGAATTATGGCCAAACATGTTATATCAGGCGAAAATACGAGATATACCTGTATGTATTGTTAATGGTCGATTATCAGATAAATCCTTTAAATCATATAAGAAAATAAAATTTATATGGAAACCTTTATTCCGCAATGTTAAACTTGTTAATGCTCAATCTCAGGAGGATTGCGAAAAGTTTGAAAAACTCTCTTTTACTGATGTAGAGAACGCAAATAATTTGAAGTTCTGTGTTGATTATCCCACCCATGATAAAGTATCTTTAAAAGAGAAATTTGGATACAATGATGATGATTTCATTCTGGTTTGGGGAAG
>CAYYLA010000018.1:0-18911 GCA_964441785.1 uncultured Candidatus Cloacimonadota bacterium
ACCCAATGTCCCCAACCCTATCGCCAATCCAGCTCCAAGTAGGGAAAACACCTTCAACATTACCTGTCCCTCTGTTGCTCCTGCAGGTTGTAACGGTGTTGTATAAAGAAGAAGTAATGATACAACCAGCGCAAAAATTGATGATGTTTGTGCCAGCGCTTGACCAATGAGCATGTTACCGGTTATTGAATTAGAATGAATTGGCATACGGCCGATTGATTTACAAGCCTGTCCACCAGCATAACCAGCCCCAAAAACCGGGCCTAATGATCCAAATCCAATAGCAATACCTGATGCCAACAACGAAGCAAAACGATACCAACCACCTTCGACCACATCAAACCCACCAAACAATAGAAGAAGTGCTATAACAAGTGAAAAAATACCACCTGTTTCTGTTACTGCCTGACCGATTAACATATTTCTCAGTAGCTGATCACGAGACTCTGGCTGCTTCATCATTGCCTCTGCAGCTTCTCCTGCTATATAACCCTCTCCAACTCCAGCTGCTATTGATGCAATACTCACCGAAATACCCGCACCTAAATAAGCAGCAATCTGGATTAATTCTTTTGAAATTACCATATCAACTATTCCCCTATCTCAACACCAATATATGTAAGCGCCAGCATAGTGAATACAAACGCTTGAATAGATCCAACAAAAATACCAAAGAATAAGTTTAAGCCGACCGGAAACAGGAAAAATTTAACAAGCGATGAAACAACTAGAATAATTATTGCTCCACCAAGAATGTTTCCGAAAAGACGGAATGAAATAGACACAACTTTCGAAATCTCACCAACCAGATCCAAAATAAAAAGTGGATTTTTAATGGGATTGATATATGATTCCGAATGTTTCCATAAGCCTTTTTCTTTGATAGCCTTAGAATGAACAACAACCATAGCAATAATCCCAAGAGCTAATGGAACATTTAAATTTCTGGTTGGCTCCATAAAGCCTGGAATCGGGATCATCCCTATCATGTTACATATCCAGATAAAAAAGAAAATTGTAACAATATAGGGAGTAAAATGAAGATTCTTTTTACCCAGTGTATCCCTTACAAACTCTTCAAAGAATGAATAAAGCATCTCGAATAATATCTGTAGTTTGGATGGTTTATCCCCCATTTTTCTTCGAGTAGCCCAAATTAACAGTAAAACTACAAGATTTACTATAAGTAAAATTCTGATTAATTTGAAAGCGTTGAATGTGTTATCATTACCAAACATATCCTTGCCGAATACAGATGAGACTACGTTATATAATGCTTTGCTTCCATAGATTTCTCCATGAAGCTCTTTCCCTTCCGATTTGGCATGTAAAATCTCTTCCTGAAGATATAGATCTGGTTGAAAATCTTCTGTTATCTTTTCCTGCAGGTTGTAAGGCTTATCTATTAATTGTATTTTAAATTTACCTGAATCAAAACCGAATTCCAATCCTTTATTTAATCCACCGGAAACTATCAATACCAGGATTTCTAATGCAGCAATAATTATGATAATTGTTTTCAGACTGCGCTTCTTATTATCCATCAAACCCTCAAAAATCACCTTTTTATACGACTATAAATTTCGTTTATATAAATTGCAATCTGCGATGCCAGCAATCCAACTCCAAACATTATAATATTTGGTTTTACCAGCCACATCACAATCACAGAATAACCAATTACAAACAGAAATCTTTGATAAAAACCTTTAATAGAGCCTGTTTTAGCCTTAGAGGGAAGGTTGTCAATATACAATCCAACCTGAATACTGAGCCAGAGAAATCTGACAATACTGCCCAGGGAGCCCAAAATCCACCCTATTGATTCACTAAAAAACCACGGCAATGTCAAAATTGCCGGGATGTTTGTCAAGCAAATAATCCGCACTATTTTAATAGTATATTTATCTATTTTTCCTATTATTCCCATAACTTTATCGCGTGTTTTTATTACCACTTACTAAATATTTCACCGCAAAGTAAACACCTGAAATTAACGATATAATGAGTAATATTTTCATCCCCTTATCCGTTAAACCCACCAGATATCTTAATCCAAATACAGCAATAACCATACCTCCAAATACCAGAAGAAAGATAACAGCAGCCCTGAAAATGATTTTTAAGCTGCTTCTAATCTCACTATTTTGAGGGATTATCTGCATTGGTTTGATTGGGCATTACCGGGGTAACACCCTTTCGCGAGATTCGGCTATTACCATTAAAAACAGCGCCGGCATGTATTGTCAGAAGCCTTGTATTAAGATTACCCTCTACGGTAGAGGTTTTATCCAATTCCAAACCTTCTTCCGCCATGATGTTTCCCTTAACTTTTCCAGAGATAAGGCATTCCTTTGCACTAATATCAGCTAAAGCTTCTCCAGACGGCCCTATTGTAACAAAACCATTGGATTGGATTTTACCTTTAACGATACCATCAACCCTGATTCCACCTTCAACCTTAATATCACCTTCAATTACAGTTCCTTTTCCAATAATTGTGGATAATTCAACCTTCTTATTCCGGGTCATTGTTTTCTCCATTTTTTGTATTAAGCACTAATTCGGGGTTTATTCTTACAGTATGATGGATTATCTCAAAATGCAAATGTGGTCCAGAACTATTCCCAGTACTTCCAACCAAACCAATCACATCACCTTTTTTGACGAATGCTTCAACCGTAGTCAATGATTTCGCCAAATGCGAATAAACCGTCATATATCCATTAAAATGATCTATTATCACCATATTGCCAAAGTATTTATCGTAGTCCACCTTAACAACTTCTCCAGCAGCAGCAGCAAAGACTTCTCTGCCAATTTCAGTTGCAAAATCCAAACCCTGATGTTCTTCGGAAAATCGCTGACTTATCTCATACTCGCCTGTTACCGGAACAACGTTTGGGATAAATCGTTCTCTCTTTTCTAAAGCAATAATGTTTTGATAATTCTCAATATCTTTATTTTCATTCACGATGTTTTCTTTGGATATAAAATCCTCTAACAGCAACTTCAAATCTTTCCTATCTTTTTCATGATCTTCTTCTAAATTGTTATCAAGAAGCTTAGTTTTTAAGCTTTCGATATATCTTGAAGAAGCCTCAATCTCCTGATTTTTCTCTTCTACTATTTTATCCATGGATTTCAAATAGATAAACAGAGATATCAATAAAATTAACAAAATAATATTGATTATCAGGCTTGCTTTTTTCATTACTCCCCGAGTTTTTCCAATAACTTATTCTTATCTTCCTTAGTGGTATAATAGAATACTATTTTACCCCTATTACCTTTGCCGGAAATTTTAACCCTGGTTTTATATATCGCCTCCAAATGATTCTCTTGTTCCTGAAATTCATTCAAACCCTGAGAACCTTTTACTGGAGTTATCACAGTTCCTCTCTCTTTGATTTTTTTAGCTTCCAATTCAGCTTTTCTTACCGACATTTTTTTTCGAACAATCTCACCGGCAAATTGATCCTGCAACCTTTCATCAACCTGCAGTATAGCACGAGCGTGTCCAGATGAGAGATCCCCAATAAGTATCATATTCTGAATATGTTCATTGAGCTTCAAAAGTCTGATAAAATTTGATATTGTCGCCCTGTCTTTACCAACAATTGTTGATATTTGCGCATGAGTAAGCCCAAATTCTTCATTAAGTTGATGATATGCCTTAGCAACCTCAATAGCATTTAAATCTTCCCTTTGGACATTTTCAATAATGGCAAACTGTAACTGCTCTTTAGGTGACACATCTCTGACGATTACCGGAACTTCTGAAAACCCAGCCAACTTTGATGCTTGAAAACGACGTTCACCAGCAATAATCTCAAATAATCCTTCACTTCTTTTTGTAACAATTATGGGTTGAATAATCCCATTTTCCTTCAAAGATTCTGATAATTCAAGAAGTTTATCTTTATCAAAAGTTCTTCTCGGCTGGTATCTGTTGGGAATCATCTGAGAAACCTTAATCTTTGTTACACTGGATCCCTGTTCCTGTAATTCTTCTGTAGAAGCACCTATAAGTGCTTCCAGTCCTCTTCCTAATTTTGTCATCGTAATATCATTTCCTTTGCAAATTCTAAATAATCCTTAGATCCCTTGGATTTAATATCGTAATGGAAAATAGATTTCCCAAAACTTGGTGCTTCTGTGATTTTTACATTCCTGTGGATAATCGTATCAAATACTTTTTCCTGGAAATATCGCCTCACTTCCTTAGCAACTTGTAAAGCCAGATTTAATCGTCTGTCGTACATCGTCAATAACACACCCTGTATTTCAAGGCCAGGATTAAGGTTTTTCTTTATCAATCTGATTGTAGTTAATAGCTGACTAACACCCTCTAATGCATAATATTCACACTGAATCGGAATAATAACATCGGTGCAGGCAGTCAAAGCATTTACTGTCAACAAACCGAGAGATGGTGGACAATCAATAAGAATATACTCAAAATCATCCTTAATTGGTTCAATTGCCTGTTTAAGTTTTTGTTCTCTGGAATATTCTTTAACCAGTTCTATTTCAGCACCACTTAAATCAGGATTTGATGTTACAGCATAAAGATTTTCTAATTCCTTTGATTTTTTAATAACCCTTTTAATATCGACCTGTCCAATTAAAGCCTGATAGATATTGGGGGATTTATTTTCAAAACCCAAACCGCTGGATGAGTTCCCCTGAGGATCAAAATCAATTAACAATGTCTTCTTTTCATAAATAGCCAAAGCCGCCGCCAGGTTAATGGCAGTGGTTGTTTTTCCTACGCCGCCCTTTTGATTAACAATAGTAATTACTCTTCCCATTATTCACCTGTTTTTTTTATTATTACTAGTTTTCGAACACCAATATCATCGTGACTTGCATCGATTAATTCATAATTTGAAAAACATGCTAAGTCATCTAACTTTATACTCTTATATAAAATAATTATACCGTTTTTATTAAGAAGTTTAAACATCATTCCTGCAAACTGTTCAGTAATTCTTACAGATCTGCAGACGATTACGTCGAAACCTCCCAACCATTTATCTTCCAAATCTTCGAGCCGTGAAACTATCGTGAAACAATCCTTGAGGTCAAGTTTTTTTATAAATAAATCGATGGCAGAGATCTTTTTTCTTCGGGAATCCAGCAGGTACATTTTAGAATTGGGAAACAATATCTTCAGAGGTATTCCGGGCAATCCTCCTCCAGTACCAAAATCAAGGACAGTTTTATAATTAAAATCGAAATATTTAACAGGTAAAATAGAGTCCAGCAGATGACGATTCCAATAATCTTTATGCGATGTTTTACGTGAAACAAGGTTTATCTTCTGGTTCTCACTATAAAGCATTTCAAAATAGTCGTTAAACAATTTTTCTTTAATGCTATCCTGTTTAATACCAGCATCTTCAAGGTATTCTTTGATTATTTCATATCCCATATTACTCCCACCTACATATCTCTTACTCGGGATATACAATCAAATGTCAAGCAGATATTTTTTTTATTTTTTAAAATTTTACATTTGACAATCATCGACTCATATATAGATATGAAAATAATGAAATGTTTGAAGATAATTGTAAAAGGAAGGGTTCAGGGTGTTGGGTTTAGATATTTTATCCAACAACAGGCATCTCTTTTAGGCATAAAGGGTTATGTCAGAAATAGCATAAATGGAAATGTCGAAATTATTGCATCCTCTGAGGAAAATAATTTGATAGAATTCCTTCACCAGGTGCAAAAAGGACCATCCTTTGCCCGGGTTGATGATTTAACCATCTCAGAAATAACCAGGAATGCTGATTATGAGAAATTTATCATTAAGTATTAGCCTGATAATATTTACCTCTGTCTTCATCCAACTTTTAGCCATGTCTGCCAATCCGATTTATTATACAAAAAACAATAAATATCATATTGTACAGTCTGGAGACACCCTAACGCGCATCAGCCAGGAGTATAATATTCCAATCAATCAAATAAGATTGTTCAATAATCTAACCTCAGACACAATCATTGTTGGTCAAAAGATTTATTTAACACCAATAAAATTTGAAAAAGAGGAGTACATAACTGTAAGAAGCGTACCAGACACAGGATATCATGATGTTAGAAAAGGTGATACCTTATCCAGGTTATCGAAAATGTATAATATCAGCATTATTGAGATCATTGATAACAATCAGCTATCGAGTTTTTCACTGCGCGAAGGCGACAGGATTTATCTATCATTTCGGGAACCAGAAGACATATCAGACCTATCTGCTGCCGATTTAAAATCAGAGAAATCAGACAAGCCAAGCGGAGTTATCCAACCTGAAAAAGAGAGTAATTCTGTTATAAGCCAAAAGCCCAGGAGAGAAAAAATATCCGTTTCTAAAGCATCAGACACCTCTTTGTATTGTCCTGTAAAGGGCACCATTACATCGAATTTTGGCAACAGAAACGGAACAATGCATAAGGGCGTTGATATTTCGGCACCGATGGGAACAGCAATTCATGCAGTTCAGCGGGGTACAGTAGTATTCTCAGGTAGGCAGAGGGGTTATGGTAATGTTATCATACTTGAGCATGATGATTATGTAATGACAGTTTATGCCCACAACGAATCCAATCTGGTACGGTTAGGCGATACTGTTGACAAAGGGCAACCAATAGCAACCCTTGGGAATAGTGGAACCTCAACAGGGCCACATCTACATTTTGAATACAGAGTACAGGGGAAAGCAATAGATCCGGTTCAGGTTTTAACATGTTTAAAATGAGGTTAAAAAGTGAAAGAGAAAGAGCGAATATTAATAGGTGAAGTATCTAAACAATTGGGAATACACGATCAAACGATAAGGATGTATGAACGAAAGTCTTTGATAAAACCTTACCGAAGTGCCAACAACACCAGGTATTTTACCAGGGCTGATATGACGCGCATAACCGCCATTATAACACTAACACAAGAAGTCGGTATGAACATTTCTGGGGTGAAAATTGTTTTTGCACTTGCCAAAAAACTTAAAATGAGCGATGATGAATTATTGGATTTTGTATATGATCATGTGCGAGATTTTACATAGGGGTTGAAATGGCTGAAAACGTATTTGAAGATAAAGCATTACAGGTATATTTGAATCAGATTGCCGACATAGATCCTCTTCCGCGAGAGGAAGAATATGAGTTGGCTTATAAGGCAAAGGCTGGAGATCAGGATGCATTGAACAAACTGGTTAACTCCAATCTAAAATTTGTAGTAAAAGTAGCATCCCGTTATCAGAATCGAGGATTATCTCTGGCGGAACTTATCAGTGAGGGCAATCTTGGTTTGATAAAAGCAATAGAAAAATTTGATCCCAAAAAAGAGAACAAACTTATCTCATATGCAGTTTGGTGGATTAAGCAGAAAATTCTCTTTGCTCTTGCAGAGAAGACCAATGTAATTCGTATGCCCCTTGGTAAAGCAAATATAGCTAATCGAATAAAAATAGCCAAAGAGAAGTATTTTACAGAAACCGGGGATAGGGCTTCGATAGAGAAGATATCCAAGCTAACAGACCTCAATGAAAAAGCTATCAAAAAAATCAACAGACAATCTGTAAACACAATTTCAATAGAGGATAGCAGTTATACAAGCAAGCATGAGAAGGTAAATCTGGGAGAATTTCTTGAAGATGACAAGGATTCTGATCCTCAATCACTCTATTATAGAGAAAAAGTACACAACACAATTGAGAGATCTATAGAGAAACTTACAGAGCGGGAAGCATTAATCATAAACGAATATTTTGGGCTATCAGGAAACAAGGGGAAGAATTTTGCCCAAATCGGCGAAGAATTAGGTCTTTCCAGAGAGCGAGTTCGTCAGATTCAAAAACAGGCACTGGAGAAAATATTGAAGGATGTAAATAAAGAATACAGTCACAATATAGAAACTATTCTTTATAACGCAAAGTTCTAAGCTAACGTTATATCTTTATCTATCTCTTTGAAATATTTAATATATTCTTCTCTTGTATCTATTACAACCTTATCCATGCGTTCAAACAATTCTTCTGTATCTTCGAAGTTAGCTTCTTTTCCTTTAACTTCAAATCTATAGGCAACCTTAGCTATTCCCTTTGCACCAAGGTTAGCAGAAGAACCTTTTAGTTTATGTGCTGTAGCTCGTAACTCGATATGGTCCTTATTATTAACAGCAGCTTTGATAGAACTGATATTATCGGGTAAATCAGAAAACATCTGGGATATCAATTCATATAAAAGATTTCCAATATCGTCTCCAATATCGAGGTTTTTGATTGAATCTATCATCTTCCAATCCATAATATCGTCCGAACTTCTTCTATCGAGTTTTCCATCATTTGCAATTCGTGTTTTCTTGCCCCATTTTTCCAGAACATTCCTAATCTCAGCAATAACGATTGGTTTCGATATATAGTCATCCATACCAGCCTGAAGACAACGTTCACGATCACCTTCCATAGCGTTAGCAGTCATGGCGACAATTTTAGGACGATTCTTTTCATTATACAATTTATTAAGTTGTCTTGTGGCTTCTAATCCATCCATTTCCGGCATTTGCACATCCATAAAAATCAGGTCATATTTTTGACGATCACAAGCAGAAAGTACCTCCAGGCCATTAGCGGCAATATCAATATTGTAGCCCATTTTTTCCAGAATACGTTTAGCAATTTTCTGGTTAATCACATTATCTTCAGCCAGCAAGATTTTGATAGGAATCATCTTTGCTGTTTGTGGATCCAGCATTTTTTTCTGATCTTCTTTTATTGTGTTTTCTCTCTTATCATCAGATTTACCTAACAGCTGCAGAATCATCTCAAAGAGCAATCTCTGTTTAACTGGTTTGGGTAGATAGGCATTAAAAATACCATCATCAGAATTCAGATCATAGGGTTTTCCTATAGAACTTAACATAATCAGAGGAAGCACATTAGTGCTGAACCTCTCTCTAATTCTTTTACCCAGTTCAAAACCATCCATTTCCGGCATATGCATATCAAGAACCCCAATATCAAAGCGTTCACCTTCGTTAATTAATTCTATAGCTTCTTTAGCAGAAGCAACAGCATAGGGGTGCATTCCCTTATTTTTAAATTGTAAGGTAAGGATTTTTCTATTGGTTTGATTATCATCAACCACAAGAACCCTGATATCCTTAAGATCTTTAGTAAAGTCCGGCATATATTTTTTACGTTTTACAGAGGCAATTTCAGTTCTTATGGTAAAATGAAAAGTTGAACCGACCCCTTCTTCGCTATCAACCCAGATACGGCCATTCATCATTTTAACGAGATTTTTACAGATAGCAAGACCAAGACCGGTCCCACCATATTTTCTTGTTGTTGAAGAATCGACCTGAGAGAATGCTTTAAACAACTTATTAAGTCGTTTTTCAGGTATACCAATACCTGTATCTTTAACAGCGAATTCCAATTCAATCAATTTATCATCTAAATTATTACGTTTAACTGTAATTAAGATATCACCATCCGGAGTGAACTTAACAGCATTATTAACAAGATTAACAAGAATTTGACGCAATCTTGTTACATCTCCAACAATCATAGCAGGTACATCAGGTTGGATAAGGTAAACAAGATCAAGGTTTTTTTCCGATGCTTTTTTAGCAACCAGATCGTAGGTTTCTTCGATTGTAGTTACAACACTCAATGGATGCTTTTCAATTTCCATTTTACCGGATTCAATTTTGGAAAAATCCAGGATATCGTTTATAATAGTCAGCAAACTATCACCACTAACTCTTATTGTATCAACATACTCTTTCTGTTCAGTTGTGAGGGTAGTATCCATAAGTAGGCTGGTCATACCGATAACACCATTCATCGGTGTCCTGATTTCATGACTCATAGAGGCCAGGAAATCTGCTTTAGCTTTTGCTGCTTCTTCAGCTATATTTTTAGCTTCTTTTAAGCTCATTTCGTATCGTTTTCTTTCTAGAGCAACAGCAATTTGCTCAGATACAAATTCCAGAATTTCCTGATCATTTTCAGTGTAAAGATCAGGGTTATCATAACTTTGTACAACCACAGCTCCAAACACGCGATTTTGAATTTTCAATGGAACACCGAGCCACACCTTTGATGGAGCTCCTACAAGATCAATATACCTCTGTTCATGCATTTTCTCTTGAACATCTTCTGTGGCCAGCAGTGAAATATCATTTTTTATCACATATCCTGTCATTGTCTTAGCTGCCGGGAAACAGATAATTTTATCTTTTTCATCTTTTTGATATGGTAATGTGATAAGATCCTTATCTTTATCAAATAGAGCGATATAGAAATTAGATGTATCAATAACCTTACCAAGAGCATCCCTGATATATTCCGAGAGATCTTTAAGGTTGGTCATAGTATTCACAGCACTTGAGATACTATAAACAGCAGCTTTCAGTGATTCTTCTTTTTTATTTTCAGTGATATTATGAACAAGGATAAGATCTCCAGTTTTGTTACCATTTCTATCTTTCATAGTAGTTGAGAATACCATACCTGTTTTAATCTCACCGTGAATAGATTTAAATTGTATCTCATATGATCTTCTAAGATCGCCTTCTTTTAATGAATCTGAATATTTCTTAAACATCGCTTTTTTAGATTCATTTTCAAAGATTGGCAGATCCAGAACATATTTTCCCAGTAAATTTTCGCATTTATATCCAAGCCACTCTTCAATGCGTTCGTTAATATCAATAATTATGCCATTTTTATCTGTTAATACAATAGCTTCGGGAGAGAGTTTAAACATATTAGTATAGCGTTCTGTTGTTTTTTGGATTTCCTCTTCTGCCTGCTTTCTATCGGTTATATCCAAAGAATACTCAATTACCTGAATAAGATTATTCTTGTTATCCAAGATGGGATAAGCATGAATACTATAGTACTTTTCTCCATCAATTGGATCAATAACTTTATGTTCCAATTTTACAGGCTTTTTAGTCCTTTTAAGTTCTTCAATTGGGCAAGGCATTTCGCACTCAGAGCAAGGCTTATCATTATCGTAACGTAATTTATGACAGGTAGTTATCGATGTTGAGTTTATTGATCGTGCTGCAGAATTGGACAAGATCAAATTATAATTATCAGGATTTATTACATAAAAAGGATGTGATAAGGAATCGATAACCTTACCAAGGAATTGGTTCTGCTGCTTATTTAACTCTCTCTCTTTTTTAGCACGTGTAATATCATGTGCCATTCCTTCGATTGCAATAACCTCTCCATCATCATTCTCAATGGGAAATTCAGCTATTTCCAACGTCACAATTGATCCATTTTTATGAACCAGTTCAACCTCATAACTTGGTTGTTGTTTACCTTGTAAAGAGAGTTTTGTAAACATATTAGCCAATTTATTTCTGGGATTGCCAGTCATGATTTCATGTCTTTTTTCCTGAAATTCTACACCACTATAACCAAGAATACCTTCTATTGAAGGGGTGATAAATAAATATATTCCCTCTTTATCATGTGTATAGAAAAAATACTCTTTTTGTAGATTTTCAGTAAGGTGATTAAATCGTTGTCTACTTTGTGCCAGATCATTAGCCTGCTTCATTATTTCTCTATTTTTCTGCTCTAACAGCTGTGTTTGATCCCAGCGTTTGAGCAAAGAATCTACCAGCGATAAAATTTCCTCTTCCATAAAGGGTTTTCGCATATAATAATAGTCATATTTAAGTGATTCTCTCAGTTCTTTCTGGGATTTATCACTGAAACCTGTAACAAAAATAATATTAACACGCTCATCAATTTCTCGTATTTTCTGGGCAATCTCAAACCCATCCATCCCCGGTAAACGAACATCAAGAATACATAATGGTACGGGATTTCCTTCAGCATTTGATTGTATGAAACTATCCAATAAATCCTCACCATTATCAAACAAAGAGGCTTCTATTTTTGATTCTTCATCAAATTCTTCAGCAGAGAATATGGATCCATAAATCTTCAGTAAATTCTTGTCATCCTCAGCAATATATAATCTTCTGTTCATCCGACCCTCCAAAAAAACACAAAAAAAACGGGCATAATAAAATTGAATTATACCCGCTTAATTGTCTTATAATAATTTATTAAAAAATTACATTGTCATTGTCAATAAGAATATCAGATAGTTCTTTATTTTCCTTTGTTTTGATAGAGCAATCTCCTTTAAAAACAACATTCTCCGCAAAAGTAAAATCACCACTAATATTTAATTTAGAACAATTTTTCAACGACGGAACAATCTTAAATCTCTTACTCATATCATCAATAGTTTTATAACACTCATCCAGATCTATTTGAGGTGATTTTGTTAATCCCGTAACCAGTCTGATATTGAAATCGTGATCAAACTCATATGCATCAGACCATATAGCCAGCAACTCATTAGTTTTTTTAACAGGTACAAATCTACTTCGAGGTACATTGATAGCCATAGCACCTTTGAACGTATTAATTGCAGCTCCCATAGCTGCTTCAATTTGATAGACAGGCACATCATCAACAACCTTTTTATTTAATATTATGGGAAGAGTCAGAAAGTTATCATTATCGTTAAGATATTGCTTCAGGATTTTCAGGTCAACCCACAGATTATTAGTGTTAAAATATTTATATCTGTTAATATCTTGAAAAAGGTTAACTTCATCTTCGGGGCATTGAGCAGATTCCCTCAGGATCAGCTGTCCATCAGAAGTTTGAGCGAGATGACCACCTTTTTTATCCATCTCGGTGCGTAGGCAAACCTCCATCATGAAGGGAATATTATTTTCATCCATATAGGAAAGAATTCTGCTATTTGAGACAGCACCCAGATTATCAGAATTAGAGATGAAGGCGTATTGATATCCTCTATCCAATAATTTATCCAATGTTCCTGATGTTAACAAAACAGAGTAAACCTCTCCGTGTCCGGGAGGATTCCAATTTTTGGCATCAATCTTGTTATTAAGGGGTGTTAAATCTTCTCTGATAACCTTAGGATATTTGTTCTGCAGAAAATCAACCGGAAGTCCATCCAATGGTAATTGAGGGTATTTTTCCAGATAAGATAGTGTATCTTTTTGTGTATTAAAACTATTCATAAGGAGAAGAGGAATCTCTTTTCCTGTTTTCTCTCTGAGGTTCAGAATTTGTTTGACTATCACATCCAGGAAACTCATATCATCTTTAACATTGAGTAGAGATTTAGCTTTAGATAGGCCCATACTTGTACCTAAACCACCATTCAATTTGATTACAACCAGCTTTTCAAAAGGCACCTCTTCCCTATCTTCCAAGGTTTCATAATCCACAATCAATGTTTCAGCGGGTGGTTCTATTTCCTGTTCTGTAAGCATGCCGGTAGCACCTTCTAATACTTGATTATAATAGAAACTGAATGCTTTTTCAACAGTATCGTTCAATTGAGCGGATTTTATCTTATCTATAAACATCTCAAGGTTATTTTTCATTATCCTTCTCCAAGTTTATTTCTTTTTCAATAGATATCATATCTTTTCTGTTTTGTTTTCTGGTTTGATTAACAACCAGTTCGCCTAAAAGACCAATTGAGAAAAATTGAATCCCTACCATAATCAGAAGAATTGCGAGAAATAGTAGAGGTCGATTAGATAAATTTTGATGGAATAGATACTTACTAACGGTAAGATATATACCCAATAAAACACCAATTAACGAAGTTGAAACCCCTATTCTGCCAAAGAGATAAAGTGGGCTGGAGGTAAATCCTGTAACCAACTTAACCGTAAGCAAGTCTAGAAAACCACGGAGAAATCGTTCCATGCCGTACTTTGATTTTCCAAACTCCCGAGCCCTGTGTTCGACAGGAATCTCGGCAATTCTAAAGCCTTTGGCATGAGCTAGAGCAGGAATATATCTATGCATATCACCATAGATATCCAGTTCTTCTACAACACAGCGGCGATATGCTTTGAATCCACAATTATAATCATGTAATTGCAAGTTAAAAGAAGCAGATGTTACTTTATTAAATAATTTTGAAGGAAGCGTTTTTGAGATAGGATCGTGGCGTTTCTTTTTCCAACCACTTACCAGATCATATCCTTCATCTAATTTATTAAGAAAATTCTTAATCTCTAATGGATTATCCTGAAGATCGGCATCCATAGTAAAAACTACCTCTCCCGAAACTCGGCTAAATCCAGCCTGTAATGCAGCTGCCTTACCAAAATTTCTTCTGAATTTAATAATTTTCACCTTGCTGTCCTGTTTAGCTAATCCAGATAAAATTGTATAACTCTCATCATTACTGCCATCATCGATAAATATCATTTCATAGTCATTATCTCCAAGATGCTCAAGGATTTCATTATATAGGATTTTTAAACTGCCTTCTTCATTAAAAACAGGTATTACAAAAGATATTAACATCACTTCTCCTTAAAATATGTACATAACCAGATACATTCCCAATCCAGAAAACAGGGGTATTTTCAGATTATCATTTATCGGTATTGTTGATAGTTCTGCCAATGTTGCCATAAGTGCTCCGATCAAAGCAAAAATCAAAAAATTAGAATAAAATAGAGCAATTGAAAAAGAGACAATAAAAATAGCCAGACTCCCTTCCAGGCTTTTTCTTGAACCCTTCCAAAATCGCTTGCCATGCAGGATTCCAATTATTGTTGCACTCGCATCACCAACGATTAAAAACATCATTGTCAAATAGGCCATTTCACCCGGTAAAATCAGAATACTTAACAGGCAGGAGATCAATAAATAGGTCGCTCCGGTAAGAAATGTATGCTCGTGATTACGCAAATAATGACCCAGGAATCGATGGAATGTCTGTGAAGAGTAGGAGTGATTCAACCTTAACAACTCCACCAGGAAAGCAATAAAGAGAAGAATCAGCAAAATAAGAATCATAGCATCTGATTTGAGGTTAAAATAGTACATATAACCTAAAGGAATAATAACAGCACTGAGGTGCAAAAATTTCCTAATCAGTTCTTCTCGTGATATTACATTCATTGCTATTTAAGTTTACTTACAACCATTGCCCCAGCAATTTGCATAACAAGTTTAGGATCTTCTTTTATCGCTTCTTTAAATAACTCGAAAAGAGAGAATTTATCTTTAGGGATATTTTTGCAATAATCTACTATTTTATTAAATCTATCATCATCCATAGCAAGAAAACGTTTCTTCAGTTTATAAATAATTTGCTGATTATTTCCAAGTTTTTTATCCCATTCTTTAACATATTTCTTCAAGAATTTCTTATCGAATTTATCTTCTTTAACAGCATCTGCAGCTATTCTACCTGCTATTTCAGCGGCAATCATAGCCTGAACAATACCACCACCTGTTATTGGGTTTACCTGTCTTGCAGCATCACCAACCAGCATGATATTATCTTTAACGATCTCGTTAAGTGTAGCAGAAGTGGGTACTCCACCAGCAACGATGTAATTAATTTTGCCATTAGGGAAGCGTTTTTCAACAAAATCATCCAGATATTCTTTAGGGGTTTTATCACCAATTCTGCTTCCGGCAAGAGCTAAGCCGACGTTAGCTGTAGTATTTGATTTGGGAAAAATCCAGATATAACCACCTGGAACAAGATCATTTCCAAAGAAGAATTCACAGGCTTCGGGATCAACATCGATATTACTCATAGTATATTGAAAACCTGATTCTACATCCTCTAGACTCAGAGCTGTTTTGATGCCAGCCCAACGTCCAACCCGTGATTCAACTCCATCAGCACCGATTACAATATTGCAGTAAGCCTCTTTGATTTCGCCAAAATGTTTATAGGTTACTCCAACGATTTTTCCATTATCCCAGATAAGATCCAGAGCATCTGCCTTTGTCTTCAATTCAGCACCGTAGCTACAGGCTAGATCACATAAAGCTGTATCAAAAAGACGACGCTCCAGTACATAGCCCAAGCCATTATTCAGCATTAGAGCTCTATTCCCATCAGGTGAATTGAGAACAGCTTTGGTAATTTTCGCAGCAATCCAACGTTCATCAATTTCGATAAATGGGGCTATACCATTATGGGAAACACCTTCAGCGCATCTTACGGGAATACCCGGTTCACGATCACGTTCCAGAATCAAAACACTAGCCCCGTTTTCAGCAGCAGATCGTGCAGCAACACTTCCGGCAGGACCAGCACCAATAACAACAACATTATAGAATTCTCTACCCATTATTCGCCTCCTGTAATTGCAGCAACAGGACATATCTTAACGCAGTTGTTACATTTAATACATTTTTCATTATCAATTTCAATCATAAATTCTTTTACAATAATTGCATCTGTGGGACAAACAGAAACACATGTACCACACACATCACAAAGATCTCTATTAACGTTCATTTATCTCTCCTGTCTATAATTCATATCTATTAAATTAAAGCCATTCCCGTTGTTTTTGACTACAACATCAGCTTTTTCAAAATCTTCAATTTTATCATAATTATATCCATGAATATTCAATGGATTGCGTTTTAAATCGTAATTTTTAATTAAGAAAATGGGTGAAATATTGCCTTCTCCAAAGGGTTGAAGAAAATGATATTCAGTTTCCAGAAAATCAATTAATTCCGGTAGTTGATCACATTCCAGAACCACATCAATATTCAAGATTCTATGCTGATCAATTAATTCCTTTTTTGCAGAAGCAACCTTTGCAAAAGCATGTTCAAACTGAGCAACCAAAGCGGGTTCACAGGTAAATCCGGCAGCTTTTGCATGGCCACCATATTGGATAAGATAATCCTGGCATAATTTAAATGAGTCTACCAGATTAAGACCATCTGTAGATCGAGCTTCGCATCCCACAACATCATTTTTATTTTTCAAGATTAAGGCTGGAATTTTGTGTTGATATACAATTTGTGAAGCCACCAATCCAATAACCTCTTGAGGAATCTTGTTATCTCTATCGTAATAGAAATAGTAGAAATCATCCTTTTCAAATTTTAATGAGGAAAAGAAATCCAGTGCTTGCCTTACAACCTCATCCTGACTTTGTAAATTATCCAATAGATCCTGAAGAATTATTGATTTTCCATCTTCAGATGAGAGCAGAAAACTCAGGGTTTTGTTTTCACCATCAGCTAATCGTCCATTGGAAAAAAGTTTAATCAAATTCTTTGAAGCTATCATTTTTTGGGATGCATTTCGAGCTGGTTTTAGATAATTATAAAGAACCTTGAGGTTAAGATCATTAAACAGAAGCCATTTATCCAGAGCTTTTCTAATTATTGTTCTATTAACACCAGTTAATGATACCTTATCAGAGATACTTCCCATTGCGACCCAGAAGATGTAACTCTCTTTCGTTGGTATTAGTAGTTTCTCTTCGATTTTTTTCACAAGAAAATAAGAAACAGCTACACCGGCAATCATTTTATATGGATAAGAACAATCATTCTGTTTAGGATTAACCACCGCAAAAGCCTTAGGAATTCTTCCCTGCACCATATGATGATCGGTTATTATTACATCAATGCCAGCTTCATTGATTTCATCAATAGCATCAAAATCTGAGATTCCCCCATCGACAGTTATCAGAAGGTTAAAATCCTCTTTGATTAATCGTTTGATTAAATTCTGTTGTATCCCATGGTTGTCAGTTTTACGATTTGGGATATAATAATAATGATTCTGATAGCCAACCTGCTCAAGATAATCAAATAATATGTAGGTTGCAGTAATTCCATCCAGATCATCATGACCATATATCATTATTTTTTCTTTGTCAGACAGGGCTCTAATAATTCGGTCTGCAGCTTTATCAATATCTTTTAAGCGATTTATATCTGGTAATTGATCAAAATCTGCTTCAAGAAAATCCGTAGAATACCCTCGTTGATTTTTCAGACGTTGAAAAATAGACTGTTTTTTCTGATCTTCTCTTGAAGACCCCGAAGGGTATTCCCATTTAAATCGCATATACTACCTTTAATCTTTTTTGGGGATATCGCGATGTGATGTTCGTTTAAGTCGTTTTGTAAAGATATCAAAACCGGTAACTCCAATAGAGAACATAAGAGAACTCTCCTCCAGCTTATTATCATCCAGATTACCTCGTTGAGTGTAATTTACCATCAAATCAAGCTTCTTTTTTGAAGATTTCAATGGGATAGATAAACCGGCTGACAATGACTGTTCGGTAACAGGATTGCTATTTACCTCAAAGGGTAATTCTCTGTAACTAACACCAAATCTATAAGGAATTCTATTATACCAATTACCATAACCACTCAATGGATCATAGGCAAAACCTAGCCCGATTTTATAGACATCCTTGTCATAATTCTCCATAAAATCAGTATCGCTCCAGAGTTCATAATGAGTATCTAAAGAGAGTTTATAACTTGCGGACATTTTCCAGGTTAAACCAAAGGTATAAGTTGCAGGTATCTGGTAATTAACAATATCTGTATTAAGAGTATCAGCATAAGGAGCATGAACATACTTATAAATAATGTCTCCCTTCAAGTCAGTAGCTGATCTATAGGCTATACCAAAGGAGAATTTCTTGATTTTTTTGCTTACCCCAACAGTAAAACCGACATCCTTGAAGTTTTTTTCTATCTCGTATTTTGTATCAATTACATCCGAATCATCATAATCCAATTTCCAATATTTTGTTCTATGTCCCAGATAATAATTCATGGCAACACCGAAATTGAGGAAATCATTTTTCCAAGCATAGGAAACATCAGCCTTATAAACACTTGTACTAATTTTGTTAACCTCTGAATAATCGTAGACATTTTCATCAGAGGAATTCCAGCTGAGATCCATTTCATTATCACAATTTCCGGACCCAATATTATTAAAGTTAAATCCAAATTTATGGTTTGAAACAGGTAAAATTATGGAAAAATATGGGAAGAGTA